>CAZJOO010000039.1:0-1768 GCA_964547725.1 uncultured Candidatus Saccharibacteria bacterium | reverse complement strand
TCTTTTCTATAATTTAAGTCAGGGTCTATTTTGGGAAAATCAATGTTTTCAACTATGGCTGAAATATATAGCCCTGTTCCTCCAACAAGAATGGGTAGTTTCCCACGTCTTAATACGTCACCAATTGCGTTTTGAGCATCTTTTTTAAAGAGAGCCACATTATACTCCTCATCCACCGAAACAATGTCTATTAAGTGATGTCTGATTCCGTCAACATAATAGTCTTTTTTGTTTTTATCTCTTTTTGGTTTAGCTGTTCCAATATTCATTTTTTTATAGACTAAACGAGAATCAACAGAAACAACTTCCCCATTAAATTCTTTAGCTAGCTTAATTGATAGATTTGTTTTTCCTGTAGCTGTGGGCCCTAAAACAACAACAATTTTCGCTAAATCCCCTTCTAGTCCAAAGCTGAGAGCTTTTTTAATTCTTATCCTAACAAAACTACCTATTAAGTTTTCTTGTTTGGATTTAAACTTTACCGTTTTGTAATCCCAAGACTTTCCAACGTAATATCCTTTTGTATTTTCTAAGACTAAAACTTTCAAAACCTTTCCTATATAAGTTTTGTTTTTCTTCGCTACTCCTTTTTTAAGAATCTCTGTCAATCTTCCATCTCTTGATTTCTTTTCTTTGTGAGAGACATCGTCTTTCATTCTAAGAACAGCATAAGTTCCTGGTCTAGTTGAAAACTGAGAGATATATGCCATATCAAAATTAAGTTCTTTAAAGGCTTTTTCGGTTTCTTGAAACTCTTCTTCGGTTTCTCCTGAAAAACCAACAATAACATCAGTAGAAACAAAAATATCTTCCCCTCTTTTTTTCTTGAATGCTTCCTTAATACCTAAGAACAGCTTTTTGTATTTTTCGTAAGTATATGGGCGGTTCATCCTATTCAAAACAGCGTCTGAGCCCGATTGAAGTGGAAGGTTTAAATATGGTCCATATTTTTCTGAAGAGACCATGGCTTCAATTAATTTTTCTGAAAAATTTTTAGGATGAGGAGAAGTAAATCTAATCCAAAAATCTCCGGGAATATTATTTACCATTTTTAATAATTCTGGAAAATCTACTTTTTCGTAAGAATAGTCATTAACATTCTGTCCTAAGAGCCAAACCTCTTTTATGCCACTTGCAACCACTCCTTCGACTTCTTTAATAATCTCTTTATAGTCTCTACACTTAAGAGGTCCTCTAGTGTAAGGAACGGCACAATAAGTACAGAAGTTAATACATCCACTCGAAATAGGAATGCTAGCTATAGACTTACTTTCTCTCTCTGGGTTAATATTTAAATAATCTTTTGGATAAGAGAAATCATTTTCTCCTAAAACCTTATACCAATTATTTAAATCTTTAATATCTAAAATGTAATCAACTTTTCCTTCTAATTTTTCCTTGTCAAAGTCTAGAATGCAGCCAGTTACAATTGTCTTTGCTTTCAATTTTTTAAACTTAGGAGTTAATCCAAAAATTCTATCAACGGCTGATTGTCTAACTGAACAAGCTACAACCACAATTAAATCAGCCTCTTCCATTTGAGAAGTTTTTTCATAATTAAAATCCTTTAGCACAGACGCAATTCTTTCTGCGTCAGCTAAATTCATTTGGCAACCAAATATAATCGAAAAGTATTTTTTCATATATATTTGAAATAGTATAGTATTTAAAACTCAAAAGCAAGTAATAGTTAGTTTTGAGCGAGATTATTTAGTCTTTGATCGTAATCTTCTTGAGAGATTATGTTTTTAGATAGTAAAGAATCTAA
>CAZJOO010000038.1:0-2668 GCA_964547725.1 uncultured Candidatus Saccharibacteria bacterium | reverse complement strand
TTGTTTTCGATGGTGTTAGCGGAGTAGAAGCTCAATCAGAAACAGTTTGGAGACAAGCTGATAAATTTGGTGTTCCTAGAATTTGTTTCATTAACAAACTTGATAGAGTGGGAGCTTCTTTTGACTATGCTGTTTCTACTATTTTTGAAAAATTAACAAAGAATGCGGTTGTTATCCAAATGCCACTTGGAGAAGAGGCAGAAATGAACGGAGTGATAGATTTAATTAAAATGAAAGCTTACCTCTTTGAGGGAGAAAACGGAAACGAAGTGAAGATAGTTGAGATTCCAGAAGAATACAAAGAAAAAGCTACTGCGCTAAGAGCAAAGCTAGTAGATAAGATTGCCGGAGAAGATGATATTGTTATGGAAAAGTATTTAGGAGGAGAAGATGTTTCCGAAGAAGAGATTAATATCGCTTTAAGAAAAGCAACTATTGCCTCAAAGGTAGTTCCTGTTCTTTGCGGAACCGCATTAAGAAACAAAGGAGTTCAATTACTTTTAGATGCAGTTGTAAAATACTTACCATCTCCAATTGATTTACCACCAATACAAGGACTTGATCCTAAGGATGAGACTAAGGTTTTAGAAAGACATCCTAGAGATGATGAGCCTTTTACTGCTCTTGCTTTTAAGATTGCTTCTGATACTTATGTTGGAACTTTGACTTACATTAGAGTTTATTCAGGTACTTTAACTAAAGGAAGTTATTTAATAAATACTAATACAGGAGAAAAAGAAAGATTTGGTAGAATTTTAAGAATGCACGCTAATCAAAGAGAAGAAGTGGATGAAGTTTACGCTGGAGATATTTGTGCTGCTGTTGCTTTAAAGAAAACTACAACAGGAAACACTTTATGTGACGAAAAACATCCTATAGTTCTTGAACAGATTACTTTCCCTGAACCAGTTATTAATATTAAGATTGAACCAAAGACTAAAGACGATCAAGAGAAGATGGGTTCTGCTCTTAAGAAATTACAAGAAGAAGACCCAACATTTAGAGTTAAGACAGATGAAGAAACTGGTGAGGTTATCATCGGAGGTATGGGTGAATTACACTTAGATATTCTAGTAGATAGAATGAAGAGAGAATTCGGAGTAGAGGCAAATGTTGGAAGACCTCAAGTTTCTTACAAAGAAGCTATTGAAGCCAACTCTCAAGCTGAATATAAGTATGTTAAGCAGTCAGGAGGTAAAGGACAGTACGGACACGTTAAGATTAGAATTGAACCTATGGAAAGAGGAAAAGGCTTTGAATTTGTTGATGAAATTAAAGGAGGAACAATTCCAAGAGAGTATATTCCTGCTGTTGAGAAAGGTATCAAAGAAGCTTGTGAAAAGGGAATTGTTGCTGGATATAATTTAATTGATGTAAGAGCAACATTATATGATGGATCTTTCCACGAAGTGGACTCTTCTGAAATTGCTTTCAAGATTGCTGCTGCTCAGGCTTTAATAGAAGCTGCTAAAAAAGCAAAACCTTTTATCTTGGAACCTATAATGAAAATGGAAGTTGCAATACCAGAAAAGTTCTTAGGGGATGTTATTGGTGACTTATCTTCAAGAAGGGGTCAAATAGATCAAACAGAGGATGCTAACGGATTAAAGATGATTGATGCAAAAGTGCCATTATCTGAAACTTTTGGATATGCTACAGGACTTCGTTCTTTAACCGAAGGTAGAGGAACCTTTACTATGGAGTTTAATTCATACGAAAAAGTTCCTGGAAACATTTCTCAGGAAATTGTAGAAGGTAAAAGAAAATAATATGACTTTTGAAGATATAAAAAAAATAGTTGACAAGGAAGGAAAAGTAGTTATCCTTGAAGATAAAAATACTTATATCGTTTCGAAATACGTTGCTTCTTCTGATGAAAAAGAAGTAGTAATAGATAGAAAAGAAGATAAAGAGGAAGAAGGTTTGAAATTAGAAGATTTGCCTTTTTAAGAAGATGGGGGCTAAGGCCCTTTTTTCTTAATAGGTTTTCCACATTTTGTGGGTATTGACTTTTTTCAATATTTCGGTACAATGTATCTATTATCAATAAAAATTATCAGTTTTTTATTAAGTAATAGTGATTACTGATATTATTGTGAATTTAATTCACAATTATTTATTAAATTAATTATTTTATAAAAATTAAAAACTATGGCAGAAAAATTTGAAAGAACAAAAACACATTTAAACATTGGTACCATTGGACACGTTGACCATGGTAAGACAACACTAAGTGCTGCTATTTTGCACTCATTGCATTTAGCTGGACAAAAAGCCGACGACAGAGGAGTAGCTCAGATTGACTCAGCTCCAGAAGAAAAGCAAAGAGGTGTTACTATTAACATTTCTCACTTAGAATACGAGACAGAAAAGAGACACTACGCTCATATTGATTGTCCAGGCCATGCTGATTATATTAAGAACATGATTACTGGTGCCGCTCAGATGGATGGTGCTATTTTAGTAGTTTCTGCTCCAGACGGTCCTATGCCACAAACAAGAGAACACATTCTTTTAGCTAAACAAGTAGGTTTACCATCTATTGTTGTTTTCTTAAACAAATGTGATATGGTTGATGATCCAGAAATGTTAGAGTTGGTAGAAGATGAAATTAGAGAATTATTAAAGAAATACAAATTCCCAGGAGATGAAACTCCTATTATTAGAG
>CAZJOO010000037.1:0-3910 GCA_964547725.1 uncultured Candidatus Saccharibacteria bacterium | reverse complement strand
CTTGATTCCATATTTTTTTTATGCTATAAGAACAGTATGCAAAATGAGACATTATTACAAAAGTTAAATGATTCAGTAAAAGTACCAAGACCTGGTGACATTATCAATGGAACAGTTTTGGCGATTGAGAATCTATGCATCTACCTAGATATTGGTCCTGCTAAAACAGGTGTTATTTATGGATCAGAATACCAAGGTGCAAAGAATATCTTAAAGAGTTTAAAGATAGGAGATCCTATTTCAGTAAAAGTTGTCACTACTGAAAATGAAGAAGGATTTGTAGAATTATCTCTTAAGGAAGCTGCTCGAGAATTAGCTTGGAAAAAAGTTAAAGAAGTAAAAGAAGCGAAGGAAATCTTTACAATTAAGATTGAAAAGGTAAACAAAGGAGGATTAATAACTCAATTATTTGGGTTCCCAGCATTTTTACCAACCTCACAATTGTCTTCAATAAATTATCCAAGAGTTCCAGAAGGAGACAAGGTTAAGATTTTAAGAAAATTACAAACCTTTATTGGAAAAGAATTTCAAGTTAAGGTTTTAGACTTTGACGAAAAAGAAGGACAAATTATTTTAACAGAAGATTCTAAGGAAGCAGGAGAAATCGAAGATGTTATTTCAAAGATTAAAGTAGGAGACGTTGTTGAAGGAATTATCTCTGGAATCGTTAACTTCGGTGTTTTTATGAAGATTAATATTGGAGGAAAAGATGTTGAAGGATTAGTTCACATTTCAGAACTTGATTGGCAACTTATCGAAGACCCAGCAGAAATTATTCAAATTGGAGAAACTGTTAAGGCAGAAGTTATTGATGTTTCACAAGGAAGAATCTCTCTTTCAATTAAGAAATTAAAGGAGGATCCTTGGAGGAGTCTTAATTACAAAATAGGGGATACTATTAGAGGAAAGATTTTGAAACTAAATTCATTTGGTGCTTTCGTTCAAGTACTTAGAGAAAATGTTGATAATGACAATGCTAAGATTCAAGGATTGATTCATGTTTCAGAGTTTGGAACAGAAACTAAAATGCAAACCGATTTAGAGATAAACAAGGAATACGACTTTAAACTATTAAGCTTTCAACCTGAAAGACATTGGATGTCTCTAAAACTTATCAAGTAATTAAATATATTTTCTCATGAAAAAAAAGAACCTTTTTTTAAAAGGATTATTAAAAAATATATTTTTTGTTATTTTTATATTTGTTACTCTTGGACTTCTTTTAAGTGTTACGGGTTTTGATTATTTTAATCAAAAGAAAGTAGAAGAGGCAACTATTCCTCAACTGGCACAATACATTAATGATGGAAATGTGTCTCGAGTGGAAGTTTCTCAAAACAATGTTGTTGTTTATTTAAAAGATGATTCCAAACTTGAAATCAAGAAAGAGGAAGGAATAACTTTAACAGAGAATCTATCGTATTTTAATATTGACGAAGAAAAGCTTCAGGAAGTAAGTTTTGTGTACAAAGAAGATGCCTCAGAATGGCTTATGCCTTTTCTATTAATGGTCATTCTTCCTTTTGCACTTCTTGCCGTATTCTTCTTTTTCTTTATGAAAAAAAGTAAGGGAGCAATGAGTCAGAGCTTTGATTTTACGCGATCAAAAGCGAAAATGTTTTCTAAGAGTACTAATGCGACAAAAGTAAATTTCAATGACGTTGCCGGACTTAAAGAAGAAAAGGAAGAGTTGTCAGAAATCGTAGATTTTTTAAAGCAGCCTCAAAAATATTTAAAAATGGGAGCAAAAATACCAAAGGGTGTTCTTTTGGTTGGTCCTGCTGGATGCGGAAAGACTCTTTTAGCTAGAGCAGTTGCTGGAGAAAGTAATGTTCCTTTCTTTTATGTTTCAGGGTCTTCCTTTATAGAAATGTTTGTGGGAATTGGTTCTTCAAGAGTAAGAAGTCTATTTGAAGCAGCTAAAAAACAACAACCATGTTTGATTTTTATCGACGAGCTAGATAGTATTGGAAAAGTAAGAGGACCTTCTATGTCTGGCGGAAATGAAGAAAGAGAACAAACTTTAAACCAACTTTTAACCGAGATGGATGGTTTTGAAAAAAATGATAAAATTATTATCATTGGAGCTACAAATAGAGTAGATGTTTTAGACCCAGCCTTACTTCGTCCAGGTAGATTTGATAGAAAAGTGGTTGTAAATCTTCCTGATATTCAAGAAAGAGAAGATATTCTTAAGATTCATTCTAAAAACAAACCTCTTGCAGGCGATGTTAATTTAAGAGAAGTGGCGGAAAGAACTCCTGGTTTTTCTGGCGCTGATTTAGAGAACGTTGTTAATGAAGCCGCTATTTTAACTGCTAAATTAGGAGAAGAGAAGGTATTACAAAAAAATGTTTTAGAATCTATTGAAAAGGTTCTTTTGGGACCAGAGAAAAGAAGTAGGATTATTACTCCTGAAGACAAAAAGATTGCTGCTTACCATGAAGCAGGACATGCTTTAATTGCTTCCTTTATTCCAAACGGAGAACCGGTAAGAAAGATTTCTATTATCGGAAGGGGTATGGCTGCTGGTTACACTCTTCAAGTTCCAGATAAGGAAAGAGGATTCAAGAGAAAGTCTGATTTTATGGCTGACATTTCTATTCTTTTAGGAGGATACTTAACTGAAAAACTTATTTTTGGAGAGGTAAGTTCTGGAGCTTCGGATGATTTAAAAAGAGCTTCACGTTTAGCTAGAAAGATTGTTAAAGAATTAGGAATGTCTTCTATGGGGCCAATTGTTTTTGGTGAAAGGGACACCGAAGTATTCTTAGGTTACGAAGGAACTGATAGAAAGAATTATTCCGAAGACACTGCTTTAAAGATTGACGCAGAGGTAAATAGTATTATGCTAGAAGGACAGAAAAAAGCAGAAGAGATTTTAGATAAATATAGAGAAGTATTAGAAAGAATTACGAAAGAACTGATAGCTAAAGAAACTCTTGAAAGAGGAGATATAGAAAAGCTGTTAAAGGCTTAAGCGCGTGTAGCTCAGCTGGTTTAGAGCGCAGGTCTTATAAACCTGAGGTCGTGGGTTCGAGTCCCACCTCGCGCACCAAAATGACCTTAACCATTACTTTTATTGACTTATTTTAAAAAATACAATATACTGAACGAGTAAAAAGTTATACCGCTCCTTATTTTATGGGCGTATAGCTCAGTTGGTTAGAGTGTCACGTTGACATCGTGAAGGTCTCCTGTTCGAGTCAGGATACGCCCACATATTATTATTAAAGGTAAGATTTATGGCAGAAGAAAATAAAAAGGTAGAAGATACTATTGAAGAGGTAAAAGTTGAAGAAGCTCCAAAAGAGGAAACTCCAGAAGTGGTTTTAAGTGAGGTAGATTTTAAAAAATTTCAATTAAAGAAAGATATTCCTGAATTTAAAGCAGGGGATATGGTTAAAGTTTATCAAAAGATTAAAGATAAGAACAAAGAAAGAGTTCAAGCTTTTGAAGGACAAGTTTTATTCGCAAAGCATGGAAAGGAAATTGGTGCTACAATAACTGTAAGAAAGATGGTTTCAGGAGTTGGCGTAGAAAAAACTTTTCCTATTCATTCCCCATTAGTTGAAAAGATAGAAATTGTTAAGAAGTTGAAAGCAAGAAGGGCAAAACTTTATTATTTAAGAGAAGCAAAGGGAAGAAAGGCAAGGCTTAAAGCTAGATAAAGTGGAAATTACATCAGCAACAGCTTATTTAATAGGTTTAATCGTTACTGATGGATATCTTTCCAAGGATGGTAGGCACATTGAATTTACATCGAAAGATTTAGAATTGATACAAAAATTTAAGAATATTTTAAATCTTAAAAACAAAATATCAATAAAATCAGATGGCAAAACAAAGAATATTTATTATAGAATACAATTTGGTAATATAAAATTTTATAAATATTTAAATAGTATTG
>CAZJOO010000036.1:0-4794 GCA_964547725.1 uncultured Candidatus Saccharibacteria bacterium | reverse complement strand
GGAGCTCGATTAGAGTGAAAGACTTGATAGTTCTTTTCATGCTGTTTGTGTGTTTGTTTTATCTTTGATGTATATTATATCAAATAAAAAATATGTTGCAACCTTTATTCTAAAGATTTTTCAATTAATTTTTGCAATTCAATATCTGTACAATTATTAATATTCCCTGCTTCGCAAGGATTAAAAATTTTGTAAATACTTGCAAGAGAATTCTCTGTTTTAAGATTAACAAAAACAACAATTCCTGCGACTACCAAAAGATAAACAATGACATTAATTATTTTATTTTTCTTCATAAGATATTTTCCTTTTATCTTTATCTAAATAATTAAAATAAATCCACCTTGCATAAGAAGGAATACTTTCTTTAATATTACTACCCCATTCAATAAAAATCAAATTGTCTTTTATTTTTAAAATATCCTCGAACTCTAACCCTTTTACACTATCTACTCTATAAAAATCTATATGATATAGATTTTTAAAACCCTTGTAATCAATATCATATCTTTTAACAATGTTAAAAGTAGGACTAGTAATTTCAATATTTAAAATATCTTCTAACCCCTTAACGAAAGTTGTCTTTCCCGCTCCCAAATCTCCTTCTAAAACAAAAACCGTAGCTTTGTCTAAAGACGGAGAAATGTCTAAAATTTCTTTAATCAGTTCTTTGGTTTCTTTTTCTGAGCTAGTAATATGTTCCATTGATATTTATCTTAATTTATTTCCCCTTAAACTTCAATAGTTTTTACATTGACTTTTCACTTAAAATAGACTATTTTAAGAGTAATGATAGAGAACTTAAAAAAGTCACAAAACATTGGAATAATTGTTGCTGACCACAAGAATCTTGATTTTGTGGCAGTTGCTCTTGTTCTTTTTTTTATCGCTAAAAAGTTTGAAAAGCACGTCTATTATAATCTTAATAAAAACTTAGAAATATTTCCCTTGCTCGAAGCTAATCCTCAAATTGTTTTAACTACAAAAAAACAACTCTCTGATGTTTCCTATGAAAAAAATGATGAGGGAATTAAATTATTCCTTACCCCACAAGACAAGGATATGACTTTAGACGATTTAAATTTTGAATTAATTAATGCAAAAGGAAATATTACTTGCGACTTGATTATAACTATTGGTTTTAAAAATTTAAAAAATCTTGAAAATATTTCTCTCTTTAATGCTGAGAAAGCAAGAATAATTAACATCGACAATAATCAACTAAACAAGAATTTTGGGGGAATAAATTTAGTTGAAAATGGTTCTTCTCTTTCCAAGATATTGTTTAAGAATTTAGACGAATGTATTATGGACGAAAAGATTGCCTCAATACTTCTTTCAGGAGTTAAAGAGGGTGAGCTTGGAACAATCCAAAAGCTTGCAGAAAGAGGAGGAAAGTTTGAAACAAAAGACAAATTTAAAAGTCTTATCTCGACAATAAACAAAATAGAGTACGAAGGAAATATCTACTTCGCTGAATTAGAAGATTTAGAAGAATCACACATCCCTTTCATCCTCCAAGTCATTAAAACCTGTTTGTTTGTACCAGATTTTATCCTAATCCTTAAAAATAAAAAATGCGTCTTCTATTTACAAAACGAAGAGACTTTAGAAAAAATAAAAACCACTTTTGATGCACAGATAAAAAATGATGGTGGCATCTTTTCAAAAGAAAATATAAGCAAAAAAGAAATACTAAATATTTTAAAATAATATGATGGAAGACATCTCAGGAGAAATAATTATCTCTAGCGAAGAATATAGTTTCTTAAAAGAGAATATTACTCACAGTAAAAACCTTCAAAACCTTTTTCTAGAAAACATAGATGGTGACACTACTTACTTGATAAAACTATTAATGGCAGGAACCGTCCTTTTGAAAGGATCTGATATTCATATTGAACCAACTCAAGAAAAAACTGACATTAGAATTAGAATGGATGGTATGCTTATCAATGTCGCAGAAATAGAAAACCAAAAATACCCTAAAATACTATCTAGGATAAAACTTTTAAGCAGACTAAAATTAAATGTAGAAAAAGAACCTCAAGACGGAAGGTTCTCTATTAAGTTTGAAGATAACGAAATCGAAATAAGAGTTTCAAGCTTGCCTTCTGAATATGGGGAAGCTATTGTAATGAGAATTTTAAATCCTAAAAGTTTAATTAGCTTAGAAGAATTAGGTCTAAGAAAAGACCTTGAAGAATCCTTTAATAATGAAATTGGAAAACCAAACGGAATGATTATCGTTACTGGTCCTACTGGCTCTGGTAAGACAACTACTCTTTACGCTTTCTTAAAAAAAATAAGCAGACCTGATAATAAAGTGATTACTATTGAGGACCCTATTGAATATCATTTAGAAGGAATTACTCAAACACAAGTTGATGAAAAAAAAGGATATGATTTTGCTTCAGGATTACGTTCAATTGTAAGACAAGACCCTGACACAATTCTTGTTGGTGAAATTAGAGATACGGAAACAGCTCAAATTGCCATTCAAGCAGCCTTAACCGGACACCTTGTTTTATCTACTCTTCACACAAATGATGCTGTTGGCTCAATTGCTAGACTTGAAGCCCTTAAAGAAGTTTCAACAAACATTGCCCCAGCAATAAATATTATTATTGCCCAAAGGCTTGTCCGAAAAGTTTGTCCAAAATGCGCCACTTTTGAAAAAATTACAGAAGAGGAATTAGCCTTTTTGAGAAAAGAGTTACCTTTTGTAGAAATAAAAGACACCTTCAAATTACCAAAAATTCATGGTTGCGATTTCTGTAACAATACCGGATACAAAGGAAGAGTTGGAATCTTCGAAGCTCTTATTTTAGATAATGAGATAAAGAACTTTATTTTATCTTCCGCTTCTCATTTAGGACTTCGTGAAAAAGCGATTGAAAAAGGAATGACAACTATAAAACAAGACGGATTAATTAAAGTATTAAAAAAAGAAACCACCCTTGAGGAGGTTAAAAGAATAGCTGGATAAAAAAAGAACTATGGCTGAGGAGGGGGTGACTTCTAGCGTACTGGCCGAAAGTTTAAGAATAATCCCGAGGAATAGTCTAGCGTGAACCAGAGTACCCATTACTAAAGATTGTCCCCACAATTACCCCCACCTCAATAATAGTTCTATCTTATGTCTAAATATATAACATAGTTTATGAATAATGTCAAGAGCCCTTCTCAAAATGATACTTTTGAGACTGAATTAAGACCTACAACTTGGAACTCCTATATAGGACAAGCCCGGATAAAAGATAATTTAAAGATTATCTTGTCTGCGGCAAAAAAGAGAGATGAAGTTCCCGATCATCTTTTGTTTTACGGTCCTCCTGGACTCGGTAAAACTACTCTTGCGAACCTAATTGCTAACGAAACTCAAAGCAGAATTAAAATGATTGCTGGTCCTGTTATAGAAAAATCAGGAGATATTGTTGCTATTTTAACAAACCTCAAAGAAGGAGATATTCTTTTCATTGATGAGATTCACAGAATCAATCACATGATAGAAGAATATCTCTATTCTGCCATGGAAGATTTTAAATTGAATTTAATCTTAGGAAAAGGTCCTATGGCTAAAACAATTGATTTGAAACTTCCACACTTTACTCTTATTGGAGCGACGACAAGATTAGATCTCTTAACTTCCCCTCTTAGAGGAAGATTCGGAGCTACTTTTCAATTAAACTTTTATTCTGAAAAAGAAATTCAAGAAATAATTAAAAGATCTTCTTCTATTTTAAAAACCAAAATCGATGATAATGCTGTTTTAGAGATAGCTAAACGTTCTCGCTACACTCCCAGAATCGCAAACAATCTTTTAAAAAGAATGCGTGATTTTGCTGAAGTAAAAGGAAACGGTATTATCACTTACGACATTACAAAAACATCATTAGATTTTCTAGAAATCGATGAACTCGGTTTAGAAAAGGAAGATAGGAAGATTATATCAACTATTATAAATAAATTCAATGGGGGTCCTGTTGGAATACAAGCCCTTGCTGCTTCAACAAATGAAGAAGAAAGAGCTATTTTAGATATTTACGAACCTTACCTTATGCAACTCGAACTTATTCAAAGAACCCCAAAAGGAAGAAGTGTTACAGAAAAAGCTTGTAAACATTTAAATCTATGGCCATTAGGACAATCTCAAATATTGTAATCTTTACTCTCTTCTTCTCTTTTAATATTGCTTACGCTCAAGATATCTTAATTAATGAAATCGCTTGGATGGGTACGAAGACTAGTGCCAATGACGAATGGATTGAATTATATAATCCAACAAGTATAGGCATTTCTCTTGAAAAATATATTCTTGTTCTTGGGGAAAAAGAAATCCCTTTGCAAGGAACCATCAAAACAAACAGTTTTTATATCTTAGAAAGAACTGACGACAATACTCTTCCTAATATAAAGGCAGATTTAATCTACACTGGGTCTATTAAAAATACAGGGCTCAAAATTTATTTAAAGAAAGATAATATTTTAATCGACGAAGCTAATTTTGAAAATGGTTGGACTGCAGGAGATAATGATACCAAACAAACAGCAGAAAGGGTTGAAAACGCTTGGCAAACTAGTATTAATGAAGGAGGTTCTCCAAACCTTGAAAATATTTTAAAGATAAAAGAGAAAGATTCAACAGAAATTAATTCTTTTTCTGAAGAAATTGAAAAAAACAAAAACTTCCCGCTTGAGACTGTTTTAGGTCTTTCTTTTATTTCAGGAGCTACTTTAGTTTTTTTAAGAAAACAAATTGTAAAAAAAGAACAAATATAAAACCTTTACACC
>CAZJOO010000035.1:0-4897 GCA_964547725.1 uncultured Candidatus Saccharibacteria bacterium | reverse complement strand
AATAATGACAATGACTACTAGAAGTTCAATTAGAGTAAACGATTTGGTTTTCATAATAATCAATAGATTATTCTGCAAAATTAATTTCTATATTTATATTATCTCTATTATTAGGTAACTTACTTTTCCAAAACAAGGAAGCAGTAACGTCTGCACTTTCAATCTCAGGAAGCTTCTTTAAAATACTTAAACAATCATCAATTGCTTGCCCTTTTACATCATTAAGGATAAGGACCTCGCTTATTTTCGAATAAGTTTGAGCAGAAACCTTTAAAACTAAAGTTGTTGCGTCATTGGCTTCAACTTTCGTAAATTCTTTAGAAAGACTGTTTGGAACAAATTGTCTATTTTCTTCAGATAAAAGTAATTTCTTTTCTATATACTTATCAACATCTGCTTTTCTCAAAATTAAAACCTTTGTCGTAATAGTCGCTTGAATCTTAAAGCTTGCTACCTTATCCCCTTCAGTTCCAAGAACAATAAACTTATCAAAATCTTGTTTGAAACCATCATCAAAATAAATATAAGTTCCTACTTCTTCTAAATTAGAAACTAAAGACTGTTTAGCTGCCTCTAAGTATTTATCTTCGAATAAATCTTTTGCTTTTAAAATATCCTTTTCGGTAATTACTCTTTGTGTTGATCTTGAGCCTCCTTCAATCTTCTGACCGCTCTTTAATTCTCCCCAAATAGTAGTGTAATAATCAGTAGGTCTAAGACCAGGAATCGAAAAAGTTCCTGTGTTTAAATTGTAAGTATCCCCTGCCTCATCAGCAATTACAGAAATTTCAACACAGCCAGGGGTGTTTCCTGATTTTGCAGGAACAGTAAAAGCTTCAAGCGCCTTATATGTCAAATCTCCTTCTGAAGATAAAAATCTAGTGTTTTTAACAATCTTTAAAGGACTATTGCTAGAATGTTCGTTGCAAACCGTAATTATTCCCTGAGCCTTGGTAGCTGACTCGTCAGAACCAGTAGATTCATATGTATCTTCAAAGTTTAAAGTCTCTTCAAAATATTCTCCTGGAAGAATATTATTTTCAAAATTAATTTCTGTTACTTCAGCAATAACATGGACTGTTTCTTCGAAACTAACATCTTTTACTACTGGATAAATAACAACACTAGCACTTCCTTCGACAAAAAAAGCAACCCCAAAACCTATAAAAATAAAAGTAAAAATTGAAATCAAAACTTTTGGCAATTTGCTTTTCCTTTTTTGATCTTCTTTCTTAACAACTCTTACGTTATTGTTTTTGTCTGATCTTGGAGAAATAATATCAATAATTTTTGTCATTTTTTTAATAAATTAATACTGCTTTTATTCTTCTGACGTTAGCTCCAGAGCTAGACTCTTTTACTATCTTAAACTTTCCTAGTTCTTTTGAAGAATCAACGTGTGGTCCGGCACAAATCTCCTTTGAATAAACCTCTTTTGTTTCCGGATTAATCATTGAATAAACATTAACTTCTTCTGGATATTTTTCCTTAAAAAAGGCAAGAGTTCCTGATTCCAAAGCTTGCTTTAAAGGCATTACTTTCTTCTCAACAAGAAAACCTTTTTGAATTCTTTCATTTACCAAACCTTCCACTTTTTCAATCTCTTCCCTTGTTAGTTTCTTGTCATAGGCAAAATCGAATCTAAGACGCTCGCTATCAATATTTGATCCCATTTGATGAACTTGCTCTCCTAGGATTTCTCTAAGCGCCTGATGCATTAGGTGCGTTGTGGTGTGAAGTTTTGCTTCAGCCTCACCTGCATCTAATCCTACTCCTCCAAACCTCTTCTCTGCTCCTGCTCTAGAAATTTCTTGATGCTTTCTTAATTCTTCTTCAAAGCCTTTTTCGTCGATAACAATTCCTTTCTTACTTGCCTCTTCTTGAATCATTTCTATAGGGAAACCAAAAGTTTGATAGATATAAAAAGCATCGGTTGGTTTTATCTCCTCTAGTTTATCAAATTCTTTCAAACCTTTTTCTAAAGATTTTTCAAACTTACTTCTTTCTATTTCAAAAACATTAATAATGTTCGCCTTTTTCTCTTTAAGCTCTGGATAGACATCAGAGTATTTATCAACAAGAACATTTATCAATTTTTCTAAGTAATTCAAATCTAACTCAACAATTCTAGCATATCTAACTATTCTTCGAATAAGTCTTCTTAAAATATATCCTTTATCACTATTAGAAGGTGCAATTCCTTCTACAATCAAGAAAGAAGAACCTCTTAGGTGGTCAGCTATAATTCTAAAAGCTTGTTTGTTTTCTATGTATTTAACTTTAGAATACTTTTCAATTCCTGAAATTAAATCTTTAAATAAATCAGTTTCGTAAGAAGAGTTTTTTCCTTCAAGAATAGATAAAAGTCTTTCAAATCCAATTCCGGTATCAATGTTTGTTTGATTTAATTTACGATAAGTACCGTCTTTTTCTTTAAAATACTCCATGAAAACCAAGTTCCAGATTTCGACAAATCTCTTACAAAAATCACAATTAGGTCCACAATCCTTACAGCCATAAGCCTCTCCTCTGTCATAATGTATCTCTGAACAAGGTCCACAAGGGCCTACTTCTACAACTGGTCCCCAAAAATTATCCTTTTCGCTAAACTCATGAATGTGTTCGGTTGGAATTCCGTGAGATTTCCAAATAGCAATTGCTTCTTCATCTTTTTCTACAATATCGTTTCCTTGGAACACTGTTATGTGTAATCTATCTTTATCTAACCCTAATTCATTTACTAAAAAATCTACCGCAAAAGCAATAGACCCTTCTTTAAAATAACCATTTTCATTTTGTCCCACAGACCAGTTTCCAAGCATTTCAAAAAAAGTATGATGAGTATCATCTCCAATTTCTTCTATGTCTCCTGTTCTAAAACATTTTTGACAAGAGCATAGGTGTCTATTTTGAAAATCAACTAAAGGATCTTTTTCTCCTGATAAATAAGGAGAAAACTGCTGCATTCCCGCAGTAGTAAAAAGAACGGTGTTGTCGCTTGGAATAAGCGAAGAAGAAGGAACGATTTTATGTCCTCTTTTGCTAAAATAATCTAAAAATATTTTTCTGAGTTCTTTTGAGTTCATATATTTATAATATACCTAATTCTTTTGAATTGGTCAATAAAAAACGCACCCTTTCGAAAGGGTGCGTTTTGTGCTTATAAAAACTATTTTTTACGCTTTGTTACTTTTGTGTTTTTATTTTCCACCCTCTCTCTTATTGTTTTCAAAACTCTTCCCGCCTCTTCTCTTCCGCCAAGACCAAAAGCAAGACCTAGAGCAATCACGAAAGTGGCAACAATACCAATAACAACTGCATTAACAATATTTTGAGCAACGTTTAATTGTGACAAAATTGCTAAACTAGCAACAATGTAAATTACCCATTTTGTTAGAGCTCCTAAGAAAGTAGCAGAAGCTACACCCATTCTTTCAACTGTTGCTTTAACGATTTTTTCTAAGATGTCAGCTAAAATAATAGCAACTACCAAAATTACGATAGCAACTAATAAATTAGGAATCCATAGAACAATCTGTCCTAAAAGAAGACTGAAAGATGTCCAACCAATTATATCTGAAGCAATCATTAAGAAAATAATTACAAAAATCCATTTTGTAATAACTCCAATAAATTGAGCAGGATCAACTTCTATGTCTGCTTTTGAAAAAGCATTATCCCATCCAGTTCTTTTAAAAATGTTGTTGAATCCTAATTTTCTAAGAATTTCGGATACCAACTTACCAATTCCAATTGAAAGAAACCAACCAATAATGAAAACAATAATGGCTGCTAACAGCATTGGAAGAAAACTTATAATGCTTACCCATACTTGAGAAAAAGCACTAGAAGCAGATGATGTAACTTCGTTTATCATAAATTTATTTATTATTTATTATTTATTATATTCTTATTATACACAAAAAAATAAAATGTGTAAACGTACTATTTTAAAGTACTTATTTTTTCTTCAAAATCTTCTTTGGAAATTAAACCCTTGGAATATAAAGAATTAAGTCCAGCGACATATTCTTGTTTAATTTGAGCAGAAGACAAAACTGCATTGTAAAATCTTACATCGTCTATTAAGCCTTTAAAAAATTGAGACGTTGTACTTCTTCTCAAGCAACCAATAGTATTAGGATAATAAGACCCGCTCTGAGAAATTATATCTGATGCTGCAGTTTCTAACTCACCATTTATATAAATCTTAGGACTACCATTGTTATATGTTATTGTAAAATAATGCCAAACATTATTAGTAAATATTGTTGTGGAATAAATAGTAGTACTCCCTAAATAAAATTTTAATTTATTTGCAACGCTATCACTTATTCCAACAACCCAGCCACCACTTGCTTGATTACTAAAAATTGTTTTTGATGTCTGATTATTATTTAATTTTATCCAACCAGAAACAGTAAAAAACATCACGTCTTGAATTTTATTTTCTATTTCAATATAATCATCCGCCCCATCAAATAAATAACAAGTTCCATAAACGCAGTTTTCTTTTGATTGTAATTGTGGAAGACCATTAGTGCCCATAAGAGTACCATCATTATTCCCCCAAGAATCTTCTGTGATATTAGCAACTGCTGGAGAATCAAAGGTCCATTCAGAGACTAAGTCAGAGAGTAACTCTGTTTGTACTGTGCTTGAGAAAGCTTGAGCTTTAGCAAAGTTAGCTTTGCTAATATATGAAGTAGTGGTAATGGTGATTACTCCTGCTAGGATACCGATGATGACGATTACTACTAGAAGCTCAATTAATGTAAATGATTTGGTTTTCATTAATTAGATTATATCAATAAAATTATAATTTTACAATTTCATGTTCCTTTCCCTTAAACTTTTTAGATAGATATAAGAAGATTCCAAGAATTAAGAAAGTCGC
>CAZJOO010000034.1:0-4936 GCA_964547725.1 uncultured Candidatus Saccharibacteria bacterium | reverse complement strand
ATGATAACTTGATCTCCTTTTTTAATATTCATATTTTTATACTAATTCTTTAGTCATTGTTGATATCTTGTCGAAGCCTTTCTCTCTTACTTCTCTTGCAACTGGTCCTAAAATTCTAGTTCCTTTTGGTTCTTTTGTCTTTGCGTCTAAAATTACAACGGCATTATCATCAAATCTGATATATGATCCATCCACTCTCTTCATTGGTTGTTTTTGTCTTATAATAACAGCTCTAACAACTTGATGTCTTTTAATAAGCTTTCTTGGCTCTGCTTTTTTGACTGTACAAACAATAATATCTCCTAATTGAGCATATCTTCTTCTAGATCCTCCAATCGGTCTAATACACAAAACTTCTTTTGCTCCTGAATTGTCTGCTACTGTTAGCCTTGATTCTGGTTGTATCATATTTTTATATCTTTACTATAACTTCCCACTTCTTATCTTTAGAGATAGGAGCACATTCTCTAATGATAACAGTGTCTCCTGTCTTTAACTCCATCTTTTCGTTGTGGGCCTTGTAATTCTTATGGCTTTTAATTCTTTTCTGATATTTTGGATGTTCTTTTAATGTCTCAACACTAACTACAACAGTTTTCTGCATCTTATCTGAAACTATTTTTCCTGTTAATTCTCTTTTTGGCATATTATTTAGTATTTAATATAGTTAATATCTTTGCAATTGTCTTCTTAATATCGTTCAATTCTTTAACATTTTTAACTTTCTCAGTAGCCAAACTCATCCTCATCTCTTGTGCCTTCTTTCTGTGATCATCTAAACTCTTAACCAATTCTTCTTTACTTAATTTTTTTAGTTCTTGAGTTTTCATATCTCTTTTTTAATAAATTTAACCTTAACTGGAAGCTTATCGCCACACTTTCTAAAGGCTTCTCTTACATCTGCTTCTAGAACTCCTTCCATTTCAAATAATACTCTTCCTGGTTTAATTACAGCAACATAGTGATCTAAGTTACCCTTACCTCCTCCCATAGGAACCTCAGCTCCTTTTCTAGTAATAGGTTTGTCTGGGAATACTCTAATCCACATCTTTCCTGTCTTTTTAATGTATCTAATAAGAATTCTTCTGCAAGCTTCTAATTGATTCGAAGTTAGCCAAGCAGGACCTTGAGCTTTTAACCCATAAGTACCGAAAGAAATTTCAGTTCCTGAATCACTAAACATACGAAGTCTGCTTCTGCCTTTCATCTGTTTTCTATATTTTGTCCTTTTTGGTATAAACATATCTTTTATTTGTCAAATTTGTCTCCCTTATATATCCAAACCTTAATTCCAATCACTCCATAAGTACAAATCGCCATGTGTTGAATATAATCAATGTCTGCTCTAATTGTATTTCTTGGAAGTCTTCCAGCTTCCGCTCTTTCATTTCTAGCAATAGAAACACCATCAAGTCTTCCTGCAACTTCAATCTTAACTCCTTGAACCTCTTTGTTAGCCATAGTCTTTTCAACTGCTTGTTTGATAGTCTTTCTAAAAGGTGTTCTTCTTTCAATTTTTTGAGAAATCCATTCTGCTACCAATTTTGATGACATCCAAGGATTCTTAACTTCCTTAATCTCTAATTTAAGTTTCTTTTCTAATTCGAAACCATCCTTTTGAGTTAAATGAATTGTCTTGATAATTGTTTTAATAAGCTCTCGACTAAGTTTTTCTACTCCTTCACCACCTCTTCCAATAATTAAACCTGGTCTTGATGTATAAATAACAACTCCTGTCTTATTAGGAAGTCTGTTAATTTCAATTTTTTCAACAGATAAATCTTTCAATTTTTTATCCAAAAACTTTCTGATTATAAAATCTTCTCTAAGAAGTCTTACAAAATTCCTCTCGTAAAAACCTCTTGATAACCAATCATTTGTCTCCCTTATTCTAAATACCTTTGGATGTACTTTATGGCTCATTTTTCTTCTGTTTTTACCTTCTTATCTTCTTTTTTGACTTTCTTAACTATTTTTTCTAATTCGATTTCAAAATGTGAAGTTCTTTTGTTGATTCTGTTAGCAGTACCTCTTGCTCTTGGCATAATTCTCTTATATATCGCTCCTTCGTTAATAAATACTTGAGAGATACATAATTCACTAACCTTAACTCCATCAAGATGTTCGGCGTTTGCAGCAGCTGAATTTAATAGCTTTAGCATTGGGTCGGCTGCTTTCTTTAAAGTAAATCTTAAAATAGACTGAGCCTCCTCAACTTTCTTTCCTCTGATTAAATCAGCAACTAATCTTCCCTTTCTTGGTGATACTCTAAAATTGTTTAACTTAGCTTTATACATAATCTTTATTTCTTATCAATTTCCTTTTGTAATTTACCACCATGCTTGATGAACTTAGTTGTAGGAGAAAATTCTCCTAACTTGTGTCCTACCATGTCTTCTTCTACTCTAACCGGAATATGATCTTTTCCGTTATGAACTCCAAAAGTAAAACCAATCATCTCAGGGATAATAGTGCAAGCTCTTGACCATGTTTTAATCACGGTTGGATCACCTGCTCTAAATTTTGACATCTTTTCCAATAACCTTTCGTCAACGTATGGACCTTTTTTAAGACTTCTTGTCATATTTTTATTTTTTTACTCTCCTCTTAACGATTAATTTATCTGAACGCTTGTTTTTTCCTCTTGTTTTCACTCCTAAAGCATGCTTACCCCATGGAGTCTTTGGATACTTTAATCCAATAGGTGCTCTTCCTTCTCCTCCTCCATGTGGATGGTCTACAGGATTCATGGCACTACCTCTAACAGTAGGTCTTACTCCTTTTCTTCTCATTCTTCCAGCGTTTCCCCAATTTATAAATTTGTAGTCATGATTTGAAACAATTCCGATAGACGCAAAACACGCTTCTCTTACCTTTCTTAATTCAGAAGAAGGCATTTTAAGAAGAACGAATCCTTCGTCATGAGCCATAACAACCGCATTTGAACCTGCTGATCTTACAAGTACTCCTTTCTTTCCTGGTTCTAGTGAAACGTTATATATTTCAGTTCCGTCTGGGATATTCTTTAGTTGCATTCTGTTTCCGTTCTTTATTTCAACTTTCTCTCCTGTTTCTACTATATCCCCAACTTTTATATTCTTTGGAGCTAAAACATATCTCTTTTCACCGTCCTCGTACTTAACAAGTGCGATAAATGCAGTTCTATTTGGATCATACTCAATTGACATAATCTCGGCCTTCATATTCATTTTGTTTTGGCCAAAATCAACCATTCTATAAATCTTTCTGGCTCCTCCTCCAATGTGCCAGACAGAAATTCTTCCACTAGATGATCTTCCTCCGGTTTTCTTAATTCTCAAGAGCAAGCTCTTTTCAGGTTTCTTGTTCTTGGTCAACATCGCTGTAGTTTTTGGTCTTGTAGTTTTCATATTACTTTGCAGTTAAGTCAATTTGTTCCCCTGCTCTAACACGGACAATTGCTTTTTTATAACCTGATTTAAAACCTTTAATCCCTCCTCTCTTTTTTGGTTTTTCAGGGACATTAATAATCCTTACTAATTCTACGTTAACATTATACTTTCTTTCTATAAAGTCTTTTATCTCAATCTTGTTTGTTCTGCTATCTACTTTGAAAGTGTAAAAATTTCCTTCTGATAAGAATGCTGCTTTTTCTGTAATACAAGGCTTTTTAATAATATTAAAACTCTCTGAAACAATCACTCCAGGTTTTCTCACTCCGTTATCAATTTTTGCTATTTCTTTTTTTGCCATATTATTTTTCACTTAAAAAAGTTTCCTTTATCTTAGCAATTCCTTCTTTTGTCATTACTAAATTCTTGTAAGTTAGAATATCTAAACAGTTCAAATCTTTTGCCTGCATTGTTGTTATTTTTTGTAAGTTCTTTGCAGATCTAATAATATTCTCGTTTAAATCTTCAAGAGCTATTAAAATAGAACCTTGTAATTTTAATTCGTCAATCATTTTCTTTAACTCTTTTGTTTTTATTTCCTTAAGTTCAAAAGAATCAACAATGATTAAGCTACCATCTTTTGCCTTTTCTGACAATACCATAAACAAGGCTTTTCTTCTCATGTTTTTAGGAACATCTTTTTTGAAATTTCTTTCATTTCTTGGTCCAAAAGTTACTCCTCCTCCAATCCATAATGGAGATCTAATAGAACCGTGTCTTGCCTTACCTGTTCCTTTTTGCTTCCAAGGTTTCTTTCCACTTCCTGAAACTTCTGCTCTTGTTTTTGTATTTGCAAGAACTTGTCTTCGATTAGATCTTTGTGAAGTTACAATTTGATGAACCAAATCAGTATTCATAGGAACTTCAAAAATCTCTTTATTCAATATCTTTTTTACTTCTGTATTAGTTAAAGTTTTCATATTCCTTATCCTCTAATTTCTATTAATGTCCCTCTTCTTCCTGGAATAGCTCCTTTAATAGCTAAAATATTTGCTACCTTATCAATCTTCTTTATCTCTAAGTTCTTTACAGTAACTCTATCCGATCCAGTTCTTCCAGGCATCTTTCTTCCTTTAACAACTCTCCCTGGAACACTGTATCCTACAGATCCAATAGTTCTGTGTTCGTGCTTTACTCCATGAGTAGCTGATTTTCCATGGAATCCATATCTTTTAACTCCTCCCTGGAATCCTTTTCCTTTAGATGTACTTGAAATCTTGACTTTCTCTCCTTCTGAAAAAATAGAAACATCTATCTTGTCACCAACTTTCTTGTCTGCTTCAAGACCTCTAAATTCTTTTACGTGTTTGTATGGTTTTGTTTTGATTGACTTTGTAATCTTTTTTTCTTTTAAAGATTCGAAACCAATCTGAACAGCCTCATAACCATCACTTTCTTTTGTTTTTAATTGAAGTATCTCACATGGACCGGCAGCAACTAAAGTCACTGGAATAACTTTTCCATTTTCGTCAAACATCTGTGTCATTTCAATTTTTTTAGCTAAT
>CAZJOO010000033.1:0-5014 GCA_964547725.1 uncultured Candidatus Saccharibacteria bacterium | reverse complement strand
TTCCCTTAAACTTTTTAGATAGATATAAGAAGATTCCAAGAATTAAGAAAGTCGCAAGTGGCGCAACGTAAAAAGGAAGTTCTAAGCCAAAAGTTTCAAGAATCATAATTGCTCCTAAAAATCCTATCGAATACATAGCTCCATTTTTAAGAAAAGCATATTCTGATATTTTATTTATTCCCTTCATGGTTATTTCCCTAATAACTACTGCCCCCAAACCATTTCCAATCAAAATTAAAACAATAGAAGTGGTGAAAGCAAAAGCCCCAATAACTCCATCAATCGAAAAAGAAGTGTCTAAAACTTCTAAATAAACAATTTTACTCCAATCACTTAAATTACTCTTTCCTGCCACAAGGTCCTTTTCTGTTTTTTCCGCATTTTGCTTAAAACCATCTGTGAAAAAGAAGAAGGAAATTCCAATTGTTGCTGCAAGAGCAAGGTAAGGATCCATTTTAATAGCAAAATAAACAATGACTGTTGTATAAATTGAAGCCCAGGCATAAAACCAAACGCTTTGTTTCTTAAAGAATCTTTCAATTCTTAAAACACATTGTTTTTCCTCAAGAAATATCCAAGACAAAAAGATTAAGAATAGATAAGAACCTCCTGCTAGCAACAAAAGAGGCTTAGAATGTTCCAAGGAATCAGCTACCAATTGATCGTTAGTGAAAGGAGCCATAAAAATTTCACCAATACTTAAAGAAGAATTAGCCAGCCAAATAATTAAAAAAGGAAGAATTCCTCTAACGACAAAAACGGCTATGAAAAGCCCCCAAGTTAAGAAAAACTTCCTTTGTTTCTCTCCAACTGTTTTTAAAACACTAGCATTAACAACAGCGTTATCTATGCTACAAACAACTTCAAAAACACATAATCCTAGAATTGTAATAATCCACTCAATCATATTTTTTGTGAAAGTTCAGCTAATCTAAAAGAGTAACCCCATTCATTATCATACCAAGCCAACACTTGAACTAATTTACCATTAACTTTAGTCATTTCAGAATCAACAATACAAGAATTTGTATTTTTAATAAAATCAGAAGAAACTAAAGGTTTTTCTTCTAAATGAAGAACTCCCTTCATTCCATTTTCAGCATATTTTTTAAAAGCAAGATTAACTTCTTCTCTAGTAGTTTCTTTTTTAAGAATACAAACTAAATCGATAATAGAAACTGTTGGAGTTGGTACACGAAGCGCTACTCCGTCCAGCTTACCAGTAACGCTAGGAACAACTTTCCCAATTGCTTTAGCGGCACCAGTTGTGGTAGGAACAATATTAACTCCCGCTGCTCTTGCCCTTCTTAAATCTTTGTTAGTTCCATCTACTAAGTTCTGATTTCCAGTATAAGAATGAGT
Source organism: uncultured Candidatus Saccharibacteria bacterium (assembly GCA_964547725.1). Lineage (GTDB taxonomy): Bacteria > Patescibacteriota > Minisyncoccia > Minisyncoccales > Minisyncoccaceae > JAAZMU01. Next base: position 3,652 of record CAZJOO010000033.1, on the reverse strand, counting down.
TGTAGTTACAAAACCTTTTTCAATACCAAATAAGTCCTCTAAAATTCTGACAACTGGGGCTAAACAATTTGTGGTACAAGAACCCATATCAATAATTTCTTCTCCTTTGTACTCATTTGCGTTTACTCCTAAAATATAAGAAGGAATATCTTCTGATTTTGCTGGTGCAGAAATAATTACTTTCTTAGCTCCAGCAACAATATGTTTAGACGCGCCCTCTTTATTAGTAAAAAAGCCTGTACACTCTAAAACAACATCTACTTCGAGCTCTTTCCATGGAAGAGATGCTGGGTCTTTTTCATTGTAAACTCTAATCTTCTTTCCGTTAACAATAATTCCTTCGTCATCTGAATCAACCTCGCCCTCATATCTTCCATAAATAGAATCATATTTCAAAAGATGAGCAAGGGCTTCATTGCTAGACAAATCATTTATTGCCACAACTTCCAAATCTTTAAAATTATCTAGAATGATTTTAAAGCAATTCCTTCCGATTCTTCCAAAACCATTTATTGCAATTTTCTTTGCCATATTTTTTATTTTAGCTCTAATAATTCTAATAACTCTTCCCTATGAAAACCTTGTGCCCATTTTCCATCAACCACAACTACGGGAACACTCATCTTTCCTGTTTTTTCTACAAGCATGTCTTGGATTTCTTCATCAGAAGAAGCATCTATTTCTTCGTATTCTACATTATAGTCCTTAAAAAACTTCTTAAGAGCGATGCAATAAGGACAAACTGTTGTTGTGTATATTGTAACTTTTTTTGTCATAATTTTAATATTTTATCTAATAATTCTTCGGCAGGAAATAATCCCAAACCGCCTTTTTTAACTTCTTTTTCTGAAAATTGATTTACCTCGTCCTTTCCATTTCCGTAAATTAATATAGGAACAGGGTCCTTTGAATGTTGTTTTAACTCTGAGGGCGTGGAATGATCAGCAGTTACAACAATCAAAAGGTTTTTAATATCTAACAAGCTTTTAAAATGCTTGTCTATTTCTTCTATAAATCTTTTCTTGTCTTCATATCTTCCATCGTGAGAGCAAACGTCAGTTCCTTTAATGTGAAGAAAGATAAAATCATATTTAGAAAGCGCTTCTTTTACTTCTTGGAATTTACTCCAAATATCAGTATCTGTATCAGCCGTAAAATAAGGCTTCTCAATAACATCCATTCCTATCATTCTAGCAATCCCCTTATACAATCCTCCTCCAGCAATACAAACAGATTTTAATCCATATTTTTCTTCAAAAGGAAAAATAGTTTTAAACTGTCCGGCTCCTCTTAAAAGTAAATAATTAGCAGGAAACTCTCTTTGTTTGTTAGATTCTAAATTATTTAAAATCTCATAAACTTTATTCAAATATTCATTCAATATTCTTGCCGTAAATATTCCTTCCGGACTTTTACTTTCTATCACTAATCTTAACTCTCCTTCTTCTCCCGAATCATTAGAAGTAACATTTGGAGATAAATTAGCTCCTCTCAAAACTAGAACTGCTCTATGTCCATCAGACCGCCTTAAATCAAATTTAATTCCTCCTATTTCTATTCCTTTTAAAGCTTCTATTAATTCTTCTGTCTTTTTGATTCTTCCAGCTCTCCTATCAACAACAATTCCTTGTTCGTTTATTGTAGCAAAATTTACTCTAAAAGCAACGTCGCCTTCATATAGAGGCATATTGATTCCTGCTGCTTCGTATGGTCCTCTTCCTAAGAAATAATCCTTATATCCAAACATTCCAACATGTGCTCCTTCTGAGGTTGGATGTTTTTCGAAAAAAAACTGAAAAGGTTGCATTAAACCAGTAATTCCCTTTTCTGCCATATAATCTAAATTAGGTGTGTAAGCTGCCTCAAGTGGTGTCTTTTCCTTTAAAGCACTAATCGGCCTATCTCCCAAACCATCTAAAATTACGAGCAATTTTTTCATAATTTCAAAATATCTTCTATCTTTAATAGTCTGTTATACTTCGCTACTCGCTCCCCTCTTGCTGGCGCTCCTGCTTTAATATAGTCAGCTCCTAAACCAGCCGCAAAATCAGCGATAAAATCATCTGTAGTTTCTCCTGACCTATGAGAAATCATTATCTTGTAGTTATAAGACTTGGCTAGATTAACCGCTTCCATAGCCTCTGAAACCGTTCCTACTTGATTTATCTTAACCAGTAGGCCGTTGATAGCATTTTTTTCGTAAGCCTTTTCTATCTGCTTAACATTGGTTACGGTTAAATCATCTCCAATAATCAAAAGATTTCCTAACATTTGTTGATTGAACATTCTAAATCCTTCAAAATCATTTTCATCAAAAGGATCTTCTATAGATACAATTGGATATTTCTTACAAAGCTCTTTGTAATAATCGATAAGTTCTTTTTTGTCCCAAACTCTATCTTTGTCTAAGGTATATTTATTAGATTTTTTATCATAAAATTCAGAAGCAGCCACGTCTAAGAAAATGTGTAAGTCCTTAAAATAATCAAGCTTTTTAGTTGCTTTAACTATTAAGTCTAAAGCTTCTTTGGGGTCACTTATTTTAGGAGCAAAACCTCCTTCGTCTCCTACGTTAATTCCTTCTGTTCCATATTTATTAACAATAATCTCTTTTAAGGTATGATAAACCTCAGAAGCCATTCTTACCTGATCTTTGAATTTACGACCCTCAAAGTTTATCATAAACTCTTGAAAGGCTAATCCATTCCCAGCATGCTTTCCTCCATTAATTACATTAAAACAAGGAGAAGGAAGTTTTATCTCATTACTGGAAAGAGAGGCAATGTATTGAAATAATTCCTGCTTGTTTGTCTTAGCTCCTGCCCTTGCTACCGCAAGAGAAACTCCCATAGTTGCGTTAGCTCCTATCTTAGCTTTCTTCTCTGACTTATCAAGAGAAATCATGGCCTCATCAATCTCTTTTTGATTGGTAGTTCTGTACCCCTCTAACTTATTTGAAATGTTTATTCTAACATTAGAGATTGCTTTTAAAACCCCCATGCCTAAATATCTTGTTTCGTCTCCATCTCTAAGCTCAACTGCCTCTCTACTTCCTGTAGAAGCTCCTGAAGGAACTGAATCGATAAAAATACCACCATCTGTATCTAAAATTACCTCTACCGTAGGATTTCCTCTTGAATCTAATATTTCTCTAGCTCTTATGCTTTTAATTTTACTCATGATTTAATAAATAGTTATATGCTGATAAAGCTGCTACTGCACCTGAAGATGCTGCGCAGATAATTTGTTTTACTTTTATACTGGTAATATCCCCAGCTGCGAAAAGACCTTCTGTTTTTGTCTCCATATTTTCATTTACAATAATTTCTTTTCTTGCGTTTAATTCTACTAAATCTTTTACATATTCTGTTTTAGGAACATATCCAATTTGAACAAATAGTCCTTGCAGTTTGCTCTCTATAACCTCATCTTCTTTTTCATAAATAATAGAGTCAACAAACTTACTTCCCTTAATCTCTAAAACTCTCGAACCAGTAAAAGCCTCGATATTCTTAATCTGCTTTATTCTTTCCTGATTCTTAACATCCGCTATAAACATCTCTCCTCTCTCAAGAATAGTAATGCTTTTGACAATACTACTTAAATAAATAGCTGACTCGAAAGAAGCGTTTCCTCCCCCGACAATCATAAT
>CAZJOO010000032.1:0-5052 GCA_964547725.1 uncultured Candidatus Saccharibacteria bacterium | reverse complement strand
CGATGATGACGATGACGACGAGGAGCTCGATTAGAGTGAAGGACTTTGTTTTCATTCGATTATTATTTATATTATAATTTAAATTCATTGTAACATTATTAAAATACTTTTCAAGTTTTACACCAAAAACTATTGACAAAATACCTTCTTTTTGTAATAATATAATTGCTCTTAAAAGAGCGCTTTTATTTTTAAAAAATATGGATAATTTATCAGACACGAAAAAAATAGTTAATATCTTCTTTTGTCTCCTTGTTCTCTCTTTCGTCTTTATTCCACTTGGAAAAGAGATTAAAGGTCAAGAAGCAATAGAAGTAATAGAACAACCAGTATTAACTCAAAAAAACACAGTTGTAGAAAGTTTTGGAGTTGATTACAACACAATTAAAAAACCTACCGAGACTTACTACATGATAATCACTGCCTATTCTTCAACAGAAGACCAGACAGATTCAACACCATTTATTACTGCTTCTCAAAAACATGTTGAAGATGGAATAGTTGCAAACAATCTTTTGCCTTTTGGAACAAAAGTTAAAATTCCAGAACTATATGGTGACAAGATATTTGTCGTAGAAGACAGAATGCATTACAGAAAAGGAGATTACCATTTAGATATTTGGTTCTCTACCACTGAACAAGCTAAAAACTTCGGAGTGAAAAAAGCTTACATCGAAGTTATTGAATAAAAACAAAAGAACGTCATTGACGTTCTTTTTGTTTTAAGATTATAATAGTCTCATATAAACAAAAAATTAAAAATATGCACAACTGTTCAACAATTATTATTCACTGTATAGATTTTCGTTTAATAAATAAAATAAGAGAATGGATGGATGAAAATGGATTAAAAAATGATTCCGATGTCTTATCTCTTGCTGGTGGCATTAAAGATCTTGTCGATGGAAGTAAGGAAATTCAAGATTTTATTTTAAAACAAATTGGAGTTTCATATAATCTTCACAACGCCAGAAAAGTAATTATAATACAACACAGTGATTGCGGAGCATATAAAACTAATTACAACTTTACTGACGAAGAAGCTGAGTTTGCACAACAACTAGAAGACATAAATACTGCTGAGGAGATGATAAAGAACTATTTTGACGATATCTCTGTTGAAAAAATATGGATTCAAATGAAAGATCCTCACGGAGAAGAAGTAGAGTTTACTGAATTATAACTCAGGAAGTATTAATACTTTTTCCATTGTTAAGTTAGAATCTAGAACAAAGAAAGTTTTTCCGTCTTGGAAACTACGCCCGTAGATAATGTAATCTTTCTTGTTTGATTCATAGAAAATATCTTGATAGACGTAAACGTCTATCTTTTCTTTTAAACTTGAGCAAGAATCTTTTAAGTTACATTTTTCTGACGCTGGAAAAGAATCATTACTAATGTAATATTCAAATAAAGTAGAACTAACTTTTTCCATGTTGGCTTGAAGAGTTAAATCTCTAGCAATATTAACTCCTCGAATAGAAAAAAGGAGAAACAACAGACTAAAAATTGAAATAAGCACAAGCACTAAAAATGATTCTTTTTTCTCAGTAGTTCTATTCATTGAATTTAATATATCATAAATATTATTAAATAAAAACAGGATTATTCCTGTTTAAATATGTGCCGCGGGTGGGACTTGAACCCACACGTCATTTCTAACAACGGATTTTAAGTCCGTCCTGTCTACCGATTTCAGCACCGCGGCATATCTTGAGGCGTGGAGCAGAGTCGAACTGCTGATAGAAGTTTTGCAGACTTCTGCCTTACCGCTTGGCTACCACGCCTTAAATCTATCACAATTCCTCTTTTTTTTCTAGGTCTTTTATTTGTTTTAAAATTTCCTCTATTCTTGCAGCTTCTTCTGTTTTTGTTTCTTTCACAAACTGTATTCTAGGAACTGGTCTTATTTTAAGCTTTTTGTTTATTCCTTGTTGGATGAAATAAACTTTTCTACCCAGCATTTTTAAAATATCTCCTTGCTTCTCGGTTGGAAGAACTGAAATGTATACTTTCGCAGAGAATCCATTTAAAGAAACCTCTACTCTAGTTACTGTTACCACAATATTCGAAGGCAAGTCAAGTTCTTTGAACAACATACGACTCAACTCTTTTTGAAGCATCATGTCTAACTTTTCTTTTCTATACATTGCTTATTGTTGGTTTAACAAACTCTTCTTTATAGAATCTCAAGGTGTCTCCCTCTTGCACTCTTTCTCTTCCCACATAAAGGATTCCTGCCTCATTATCTTTGTGAACTATATCAACCTTCTTTTTGTTAGCTTCTAGCCCAGTCACCTTTCCTTCTCCAATCTTTTCATTATCTCTAAAAATTTCTACCTTTAACCCTTTCTCCACTTTTCCATCGACGACTCTTCCTCCCACAATTTGTTTGTCTTTCTCTGTTCTGAAAATAGCTAACACGTCTAATTCTCCCACATCAATTCTTTTCTTTTCAATAACAAGAATAACGTCCATAAGCTCTCTTACTTTAATAGCAATATTATAGATGATATCAAAAAAACATAAATCTATTTTACTGTTTTGTACAATTCCTTCAGCTATTTTTTCTACTTTAACTTTAAAAGAAACTAAGTGAGCATCTGAATCTCTGGCAAGTTTAACATCTTTTTCGTTCACATCTCCAACTCCTGCTTTTAAAATATTTAATTTAACTTGGTCTTGAGGAATACCTTTCAATATTTCTAAAATTCCTTCAAGGGACCCAATCACGTCTGTTTTGATAATTAAATTTAATACTTTATCACCTTCTTTAATTTTTGGATTCTGAATTGAAATATTTCTCGCTTTTACTTCTTTAGCGGCTTCATTCAAAGAATCATATACTTTAACAATCTCTCCCACAGAAGGAACTTCACTAAAACCACTAATAGAAACTGGGTCTCCTGGATGAGCTTCTTTAACATTCTTTCCGTCAAAACTTTCAAAAGTCTTTATCTTCCCGATCACAGAATTTGTTCCTATCACATCTCCACTCTTTAAAACTCCTTGAGTTACAAGCAATGTTGCGGTAGGTCCTCTTTGATTATCAAGTTTAGATTCAATGATAACTCCTTCTCCTTTTCCATCAATAATAGCTTCTAATTGTTCCATTTCAGCAACTAGCAAAATAACTTCTAGTAAGTCATCAATTCCTTGTTTTGTTTTTGCAGAAATTTCTACTGAAGGAACTTTTCCTCCAAGAGATTCCACCCAAACGTCTTCCTCTAAAAGTTGCTGTTTAACTTTCTCTGGATTAGCATTAGGCTTATCTATTTTATTAAAAACAACAATTGGAGAAATTCCTGATTCTTTAATGTGTTTAATCGCTTCTTTGGTTTGTTTCTTAATTCCTTCACAAGCATCAATAACAAGAAGTCCTATATCAGCTGCTTTAGAGCCTCTTGATCTAATAGCTGAGAAAGATTCATGTCCTGGAGTATCAATAAAAGTAATCTTTTCTTTATTGAATTCGATTTGATAGGCACCAACATGCTGAGTAATTCCTCCAGACTCTTTTCCTAGTGTTCTAAAATCTTTAATTGCCATCAAAAGAGAAGTTTTTCCGTGGTCAATATGCCCCAAAACAACCACAACTGGTGGTCTTTTACTAATTTCTATTTTTTTATTTTCCTGTTTTTTTATCATCTAGGGCTTGTTTTAAAATAGTCTCTTCTTCTTTTAAAAGCTGATACTCAGAGATACCATTTTTAATGGGTTTTGTAAACACTCTGGGACTATCTTTATAAAAAAGGGACGTTAATATAAAACCATTATTGTTTTTATCTAAAAGAGCTATTGTGAAACTTTGGTCTCCTCCCATGTCATTGAAAGAGTTAAATCTTAAAATGGAAAATTTACTAAAATTATTCAAAGCAACCTGTTCGTTCTTTTCAATCCTCTTGTCAAGAACATCTATTTTCTTCTCAAGAATTTTAATATACTTGATAGCTTCTTCTAAATTATTTAATTTTTCTGGGTCTTTTTCTTTTTTTGTAAAAATCATATATCTATATAATTAATAAAATATCATTTTTTAAAGATACTGGCAAACAAAGAAGGAAAGTCATTGTCGTATTTAATCCTTGAAGGAATTAAAAAACTAAAATTATCGCCAATAAAATGAACAAGGCTATTAGAGATTCTACCCTTAATAATCTTTGGCAGAAAAAAAGCTCTAACTTCGCTGTTGTATTTTCTAAAGTTAGGAAAATTATTAATTAGCATCTCTGCTTGATAAAGTTGCCAAATGATTCCTCCTCCACTCCATGGTTTTGTTAAACCAGTAGCGTCTCCAACTAAAGCATATTTATCGCTATCTATTAAAATAAGATCTTGAGGAACTAAGGCAAAACTAGAATTCTTCCCTTGCTTATTAAAAGCTTTCCATTCCCCTTTTATATTTTCTTTACTCTCTAAAATTCCGTATTCAATATAGTCTCCTCTTGGAATCATCCAAGTAAATCCATTTTTTGTTTTTGTTGTTTTGACAGTATCTTCGCGCCCAGAACCTTTTGCCTCCACCTTAAGACCTACTTTGAATTTAGGATTCCTAAGATTTAGTTTCTTTCTTAAAAAAGAATGAACGCCATCAGCACCAATAACATAATCAAATCCTTCGGGGATTTCTTTGATTTCGTTTTCAAAAACAATTTTAAACTTTGCTTGCTCTATCATTCTCAAAACAAACTTTTCCTTGTTAATGATAATGTGCTCTTTTGCGAAATTTAAAATTACTTCTTTATTTTTAAATTTAATAGAACAATTCTTAATAGTATTTTCTATTAAATCTTCATCTTTTTTAATAAAATTAAAAATTCTTTTAGAAACTAAAGTAGAGCAAGATTTTTTCCCCACATCTTCAAGTTTTTCTTTTTCGAAAACAGTCACTTCAAATCCTTTTTCTTGTAGTTTAGAGGCCGTATAAAGACCAATTATTCCGGCTCCAATAATAGCAACTTTCTTTGTCATAAGAGTATCCTAACACATTTTTACTTATTGATAAAATAAAAAGAAGGCGCGCGCTCCTTCTTCTTTATTGGAGCGAGTGAA
>CAZJOO010000031.1:0-5097 GCA_964547725.1 uncultured Candidatus Saccharibacteria bacterium | reverse complement strand
TTATTCATGCCTTAATTCATCATTTTCAAACTTGTAAAAATGAAGGAATTTATCCTGAAGATTATTTAGAATATTCTGATCGTTTACAAAAAGAATTATCTTCAAACGACGACCTGGAAAGTATTCAGATAAAAGAAATTGCCGAAGCTTACAAGACTTATCAACAGCTATTACTTGATAATAATTTCTTAGATTTTGGTGATTTAATAAATTACACAAATAAGCTTTTTGATAAAAGACCAAAAATAATAGAAAAGTTTAGGGAGCAATTTAGATATGTTATGGTGGATGAATTTCAGGATACTAATTTTGTTCAATATGAACTTGTTAAAAAGATAGCTCAACCAAAGAACAATCTTACTGTTGTTGGAGACGACGATCAGTGCTTGCCAGGAAGTACAATTATAGAAAAATATTTAGGCGATTTTTCTAAAAAAATTAAGATTAAAGATGTTGCTAAAGGAGATGAGATTTTGGTGGGTGTTGGGAGGGGGGACGTTGGAGTTTCTAAAGTTTTGAATATTCTTAAAAATAAGAAAAAAGCTAATTTTGTAACTATCAAGACTAAAGAAGGTTCGCAAATTATTACGACAGAAAATCATAAAATGTTTTCTTTAATTCCAAGGACTTATAAAAAAGGCTATCATTACATTTATTTGATGCATAGAAAAGATTTTGGGTGGAGAATAGGAAAAACAGATGATTTAATTTTAAGACTAAGATTTGAGAGATCGGCTGATAAAATTATAGCTTTAAAAGTTTTTAAAACAGACAAAGAAGCAAGATACTACGAAACATTATATTCTCTTAAATATGGTATACCGACAACATGTTTTAAGGAAAGAGAAGAAACTATTTTCAATAATCAACTTTTAAAAAAGTTGTATGATGATCTTGATGTGGATAATGGAGTAAAACAATTAGTAAAAGATCTTGATTTGGATCTTAACTATTGTCATTTTTCTTTAGACGCTGTTAGTAGAGGATCAGCGGTAAGGACAAAAATTAATATTACTATGTGTTCTAGAAAATGTAGATCAAAAGAGAGAAAAGTTTTAAAAAACTATTTAGCTTCTCATCTATTAATGGTAGAAACATCAAATGAAGAAATTATAGAAAAACTTAGAAAAAGAGGATATAAATTAACTGATGCAAAAAAAGGGAAAAGAATAAGAATTTCAAGTTTTAATTTGAGAGAATTGATTAAGACTGCAAAAGAACTTCAAGTAATAACAGACGGAATTATAGAGGTTAGGTTTAAGGCTGGAATCGGTTATGATACAAAGAACAAAAAAAGACAAAATAGTTATGCAGTTATGATGCCTGCTAAAAATTTAATGATTGGACACAAAATTCCAATAAGAAGGGGAAATGATATTGTTTATGATGAAATTATTGATATTCGAAAAAAAGAAAAGGACCTGGTGGTTTACGATTTAGAAGTTGAAAAGGTGCATAATTTTTTAGCGAATAATGTTGTTGTTCATAATTCTATTTTTTCTTTTCAGGGGGCTTCCTTTAATAATGTTTTAAAATTTAAAAGTGATTTTCCTGATTCTAAAAATATAGTTCTTGGAGATAATTATAGGTCCACTCAAGATATTCTTGACCTAGCCTATAATTTTATTCAATTGAATAATCCTAATAGATTGGAATATGAATTAAATGAGTCTGCAGCAATAAAAGAAGACGCTGAAAGTAAAGGAGTCAATGTTAACAATTTTGAAAAAATAAGTAAAAAATTAAAAAGTACTACAAAAGAAGACGGAGGGGTAAATCTATTATCTTACGAAACAGCAGAAGAAGAAGTTTTAGGAGTGATTGATAAAATATGGGAGATAAAAGAAATTGATAAAGAGGCTCGCTTCTCAGACTTTTGTGTTTTGGTGAGAGCTAATGATTCTGCTAATTATTTTATTAGAGGATTTGAAAGAGCTTCCATTCCTTATTATTTCATGTCTTCAAAAGGACTTTATTCCAATCCTATAATTTTAGATATTATTGCTTATTTTAAAGTAGTCTTGAATTTTTACGATTCTCCTTCTTTTTATAGAGTGCTTCGTTCTCTTCCGGTTAATTTCACCTCAGAAGAGGTGGCAAGGATAGGTTGGTTTGCAGACGAGAATAGTGTTTCTTTGTTCGAAGCTCTTAAACATCAAAAACTATTAAGTATTTTAGAAAAAGAATCTCAAGGAAAGATAAAAGAGTTATTAACTTCTTTGGAAGAGCATTTTAGATTAGCTAAAGAAAAAAACGTTAGCGAAATTTTTGTAAGAATGATTAATGATCTTCACTATGCTGAGAAACTAAAAGAGCCAACAGAAGAGAATTTAAAGAATTGGGAAATCATTTATCAGTTCTATCAAAAAACAAAAACTTTTGAAAACACAAATCATGACGGAAAGTTGATTGCTTTTATGGATCAATTAGAAATGGAATTAGAGGCCGGGGACGAAGGTGATTTAAGCACTCAAATTGATGAAAGTGACTCGGTTAAGATTATGACTGTTCATTCTGCTAAGGGTCTTGAATTCAAGTATGTGTTTGTGGTGAGCTTGGTTCATAGGAAGTTTCCAAGCGATAAGAGAAGTGACCCAATCAAGCTTCCAAAAGACCTTATCCGGGAAGTTTTGCCAGAAGGTGACTTCCACATCGAAGAAGAAAGAAGATTGTTCTATGTAGCTCTGACACGTGCTAAGAGGGGTCTTTTTTTAACCTGGGCTAATGATTATGGTGGGAAACAACTAAAGAAGCCTTCTCGTTTTTTAATTGAAAGTAAATTGATTGATAAAGAGTCAGCAGATAGGCAAAAAATGACTAAAGGAGCTTTTTGTTTCACAAAGCAATTTAATAGTTTCAAGAAAGAATCAAACGAAACAATTTCTATCAGATATGACAAGTTACTTCCTTCTCATTTTTCTTTTTCTCAGCTAGCGGCTTTTCAAAGTTGTCCTCTTCAATATAAGTATGCTCATATTTTAAAAATTCCTACCAAAGGAAAACCTAATTTTTCTTTTGGAAAAACTATTCATAACACTCTTTGTAGATTTGTTAATTTAGATGCACAAGTTTTTCAATCAGAGCAAAAACATTTATTTAGAAAGGATGAAAAAGAAAGAAAGAAGGTTGGCTTAAGTTTGGATGATTTATTAAAAATATATGAAGAAGAATGGATAGATGCTTGGTTTGATGGAGGAAATCACAAAGAAGAGTATCGGGAAAAAGGAAAATTAATTTTAAATAATTTTTACAAAGATTTTCTAGAAAGAGAATTTGCTGTTTTGACTATGAAAAATGAATTAGCTTTAGAAAAGACTTTTAGCATTAATTTGAACGGATATAAGTTTGTTGGAGCGATTGATAGAATTGATGTGATAAATAATGAGATAGAAATCATTGATTACAAGACAGGAGCAGCTAAAAAAAGTTTAGCAACCAATGACAAGTTTCAGTTAGAGATTTATAACTTAGCAGCTCATAGGGTTTTTGATATAGAACCCAATAAACTAACTTATTATTATATCGAAGAAGGGAAGTATTGTTCTTTTGAGCCTAAAGCAAAGAGTATTGAAAAAACCGAAGAAAAGATATTAAATATAATAGAGAAGATTAAAAGAAGTAAGTTTAAACCAACACCTGGTTGGCAGTGTCAATATTGCGATTATAAAAATATTTGTCCTCATAGGAAATTTTAAAAAATATGAAAAAAATTACAATTTTAGGAGACGGAGCTTGGGCGACCACTCTAGCAATTTTATTAAGTAATAATGGTCATAGGGTTAATGTATGGAGTAATTTCCCTGAGTTCTTGGATGAATTAGACTCTAAAAGAATCAATAAAAAATATCTAGGAGATTTTGTTATCCCTAAAGAAATTATTTTTGAAAAAGATATCGACAAAGCTATTTCTAAAAGTGATATTATTATTTGTGCCATACCATCTAAGTTTTATAGAGGTGTTTTGAAAGAAATAAAGGTTAAAGTTTCTGATAAGATTTTTGTTAATGTTTCTAAAGGAATCGAACAAAAGAGCTTAATGAGAATGACAGAGATTGTTCACGAAGAATTGGGAAAGGTTAAGACTTGCGTTTTGTCTGGACCAACAATTGCCCAAGAGGTTGCTATGGGTATGCCGGCAGTAGCTATTGCTTCTTCGGCAAATTTAGGAGTCGCAAGAGAAATCCAAAAATTATTCTTTAATGACCGATTTAGGGTATATACCAACTTAGACCCAGTGGGAGTTGAACTTTGTGGAGCTCTTAAAAATATCATTGCTATTGTAGCTGGTATTTCTGATGGATTAGGTTTTGGAGCTAATTCTAAAGCAGCTATTCTTTCTAGAGGAATAGTCGAGATAGCTAGACTAGGTCAAATTATGGGTGCTCAAAAGAAAACTTTTTTTGGTATTGCTGGACTCGGAGATTTAGCTACTACTTGTATTAGTCCTGATAGTAGGAATAGAACTTTTGGAGAAAGAATCGGAAAAGGAGAAAAAATGAAGGACATTGTTAAATCAACCGATAGTATTATAGAAGGAGCAACTACCGCAGAAGCGGTTTATCATTTGAGTCAAAAGTATAATGTCGACATGCCTATTACAAATCAAGTTTATATGATGTTATATCATAATAAAGATCCTAAAAAAGCTTTAGCAGATTTAATGCTTAGGGCTAAGAAAGGAGAATAAAAATATGTTAAAAAGAGACTTATTTATCGGGTTTATAATTTTCATGCTCTTTGCTATTGGAATAGTAATGACAATTGAAAACATAAAAGCAGAACAAAAAACAGAAAGTCTAGGATTTGTTCTAGACAACTAATTTTTATTTTGTTATAAATTAAATATAATTATTAAATTTTATTGTATGGAAATTAAAATATTTGTAGAAATTCCTAAGGGAAGTCATCAAAAATACGAAAGAGATGAGGAAACTCAAAGAATAGAATTAGACAGAACTATTTATGGTCCAGTTTATTTTCCTTTTGAGTATGGACTTATTGAAAACACTATATCATCTGATGGAGATCCACTTGATGCTGTAATTTTAACAAACGAAGCTACTTTTCCTGGCTGTTTAGTTAAGTCAAGAATTATTG
>CAZJOO010000030.1:0-5372 GCA_964547725.1 uncultured Candidatus Saccharibacteria bacterium | reverse complement strand
ATAATAACATATTTATTCCATCAATTCGAGTATTTATAATTAAAAATACAAAAAACCCTTAAAATAAGGGCTTTTTAACTTGGCTCCGGCGGTAGGACTCGAACCTACAACCCACTCCTTAACAGGGAGTTGCGCTACCATTGCGCTACGCCGGAATAATATTTATATCCTATCTTAAAATTAATTTTATTTCAAGACCATGTTATAGTAACAAACACTTTGAGTCTTGTCAAAGAAATCAATCTATGTATAATGTAACAGGTTATTTATAGTATGTTTAGACTAAAAAACGAAGAGCTTATTGATTTGATCTTTGATACATACAAAGATCTTTGGTATCAAGAAGAAATCGCTGCTTTCGAAACATGTAAAAGCAGAGAAAATCAAATCGAATTACTTCAAAAAATACATAATCGTCTTCCTTATTGTCCAATCAAAAACGATGTTAGAAATCCAACGATTGTAAGAGGATGCGATTTTAAAAAAGCTCTAGGAGTCTTTTTGCACTGAGAAAAAAATTCTTGGTCCTATTAACCCAGCAAACATAAAAATGTTTGCTTTTTTTATTTCTTCATTAATGAAACTATTGGGTTTAAGCTAGAAGCTCTTTTGGCTGGATAAACTCCAGCTAAGAGTCCTAAAATCATAGAAAAAACAAAAGCAAAAATTACTGAAGTGATAGTAATTACCGCCGTAACGCCTAAGTCCAGGACAGAAGAAATATAGTTAAAGAATAAACAGAAAGATATTCCCACGACTATTCCTAAAATTCCTCCAATTAGAGTTAAGACAAGAGCTTCTGATAAGAACTGAACTAAAATATCTTTTTTCTTCGCCCCAAGAGCCATTCTTAAACCTACTTCAAAGGTTCTTTCTGTTACCGAAACATACATAATGTTCATAATACCAACTCCCCCAACGATAAGAGAAACTAAAGCCAAAGTTACTAAAAGCGCATTAATTCCATTAACTATTGTCATTACCATTGAAAGCGCTTCGTCCATGGTCATTGCTTCAAAGTCGTCTTCGTTCAATCCTTTTATATTATGCTCTTCTCTTAGCGTATAAATTAAATCTTCTTTTGTTTGGTCGATTATAGAAACATCCTTCACTTTCAAAGAAACCCCAATAACATAGTCTGTTCCAAGAATTCTTTTCTGCATCGTTATTACTGGAATATAAACAATATCATCAAAACTCATCATTCCACTAGCCCCTCTTTCTTTAACAACGCCAACAACCTTAAAAGGTAATCCTTTAATGTTTACTGTTTTAGAAAGAGCGTCATCGTCTCCAAAAAGTTCTTCTTTAACACCATGCCCTAAAACAATTACCAAACTAGCAGAATTCTCTTCTTCTTCAGTATAGAATCTTCCTTCAGCAATTTCTAATTTTTCTACATTAGGAGCCTCTGTTCCATATCCAAAGATGAGGGTATTTTTACTCTCTCCTTCGTATTTTATAATCTCCTGTCCCGTTACATAACTATAACCGCGGTCAACATTATCATGTTTTTTAAGCTTTTCTACATCAGAGTTTTTAAAAGTGGTAATAACCACTCCTTTGGCTAAATCAGTAGAAGATTCTGTGGCCGATTTTCCGGGAACTCTAGTCTCTATATTAATAACATCTGAACCATAGTAGTCCATTTCACTTAAAATCATTTCTTTCAGCCCTGCACCAGTCGCAAGCATAATAATTAAAATAGACACTCCTAGAGCAACCGCAATCATGGTTAAAACCATTCTGGTTTTATTCTTTTTTAAATTGTCAAAAGCTATTTTAAAATTATTCATATCTTAATGCTTCAATCGGATTTAACTTACTTGCTTTTTTAGCTGGAGCAATTCCGAAGATAAGACCAATTGCTATAGAGACAAAAGCTGCTAAAGCTACTGACCAAAAAGGAATGATAAAAAACCAATTAGTTCCGAATAAAACAATCACCTTGTAAATCACAAAAGAAATAAATACTCCTACAATAATACCAATAATTCCACTTAAAAAAGTAATCACAACTGTTTCGATTAAAAACTGTCCTACTATCTGACTTTCTTTCGCTCCCAAAGCCTTTCTAAGCCCTATTTCAGAGATTCTTTCCTCAACGGTGGCTAACATTATATTCATAATACCAAAGCCTCCCACAATCAAAGATATGGCTGATATGGCTACAAGAAAAAGAGTCATGGCGTTAGTAATTGCTTCTATTGATTCAAGAGCTGTCGCCGTAGCATTAACCGTAAAATCATCATCATCTTCATTATCTATATTGTGACTATCCCTTAAGACGCTTTTGATGTCTTCTTCAGTGGCACTAATTAAGCTTTCATCAACAACCTTGATTCTCATAAGATTGATGTAATCAATGCCAAGTAATAATTTCTGAGCTGTTTTAATTGGAACAACAATGGAATTATCTTGGTCTTGAGTAAGACTACTACCCTTTTCCTTAAACACTCCAATAACCTTAAAACTTAAATCTTTAATTTTCACCTTTTCACCAATAGGACTTTGGTCTCCAAATAATTCTTTAGCTACTTCTGAGCCTAAAACCACCACTCGAGAATAATTCTTTTCTTCTTCTTTGGTGTAAAATCTTCCTTCAGCTATTTCTACCTTCTGTATAATCATATAATCTTCTGTTGATCCAGAAAAAGAAATATTAAGATTTTTTTCTCCCGCAATAATTTTAGTATTTCCTTGCACATACATCGCCAAACTACCAATGTTAGAATAATTTTGTGCCATAATTTTCTCCCCATCTTCATATGTTAAACTTGTATTAACAATTCCCATCACACTTGAAGGTGGTCCGTCCGAACTTCCTGGCAAAACTCCTATTAAATCAGTACCAATAGTTTTAACTTCGTTTAGAATAAACTCCTGAGAACTTGCTCCCACAGACATTACGATAACCACAGCCATTACTCCAATAATTATTCCGAGCATAGTTAAAAAAGACTGCATTTTATTCTTAAGCAGCATTTGAACAGATATTTTAATTGATTCGAAAATGCTCATCTATTTTATTAATTCACTATTGTCTTTAGCAACCTGTCTTTTTAACACTTGTTCGTCACTTACAATCAAACCATCTTTGATATTAATAATTCTTTTAGCATACTCAGCAGTAATTCGCTCGTGAGTAACTAGAATTATTGTATTACCTTTTTCATTTAAATCTTGCAGAATTTTCATAACCTGAAAACCAGATTTAGAATCTAAATTTCCTGTTGGTTCATCCGCAAAAATAACTTCTGGATTATTAACAAGCGCTCTTGCAATCGCTACTCTTTGCTTTTCTCCTCCTGATAGTTTATTTGGATTATAATCTAATCGATGTCCAAGTCCAACCTTTTCTAATAAATCTTTGCCTATCTTTTCTCTATCCTTTTCTTTAACGTTTGAATAAACTAAAGGAAGAGTAACATTTTCAAGCACGGTTAAGGTCTGAAGAAGATTGAATGATTGAAAAATAAAGCCAACCTTCTTTGCTCTTTTCAGAGCCAGCTCATCAGAAGTAAGTTTGGAAACATCCTCGTCTTCAAAAAAATATTGTCCAGAACTTAGTTTGTCTAGGAATCCTAAAATGTGCATCAAGGTTGATTTTCCAGAACCAGATGGTCCCATAATAGAAACAAACTCTCCTTTCTCAATATTAAAAGAAACTCCATGAAGCACCTTTGTAACTACTTCCTCGTTAGCAAACTCTTTTTTTAAGTCTTGTACTTTTATTAACATAAAGTTATTCTGCTATTTTTAGAATAATCTCTTCTCCTTCATTAACTCCAGAAAGTATTTCTTTTTTAGAGTCGTCAGCATTTAATCCAACAGAAACTTCTTTTTCAACAATTTCTCCGTTCTCTAAAACTCTAACATACTTTCTATTTCCTTCTGTTAAAATACTTCTTGAGGGAAGATAAAGAACATCATTTTTTTCATCTGTATAAATTAAAATATCAGCGGTCATTCCTGGTTTAACCCTTTCATCCGCTTCTAAAATACTTAAAACTACTTTGTAGTAAACTACATCTTGAATTGTATTAGCAGCAGGATTAACAGAAACAACTTCTGCTTTTAAGGTTTTATCAGAAAGAGCATCAAGTTCTATGTCTGCCTTATCCCCAACACTTATTTTTACAATATCAGTTTCTGGAATATTTACTTCTATTTGATATTGAGGAGACAACATTTCAATTAAAGCTTCAGCAGAAGAAATCAATTCCCCCTCTTCTTTGTTTATATTAGTTATTGTTCCGCTTATTGGAGCGACAATAATTCCTTTATCCCTACTGATAATTGCTTGTTCTAGAACTGATTTAAAATATGCTAAATCTACTTCTCTCGGAGTAGCTACTAAAGAATCGTAATTCGCTCGTTGAAGCTCTAAGCTGGCAAAAGCTTCTTCAACACCAATTTCAGCTGATTTAATGTTATTTTCGTTTTGAAGTTTTAATAAAGAAATTTCATTTTGAAAACTTGTTAAAGAAATTTGAGAAGTACTAATGGTTAGCTTGTTTTGATCTAAAGTAGCTTTATCAGTAGTTGTAATCACGTTTTTGTAATTAACATCTTCTGACACATTTTTAATTAATAAAAGAGTGTTTAATGTGCTTTTAATAGTAGCATCCATTTCTATTACAGCTAAATCTATGTCGCTAAAGGATTTTGTTTGCTTAGCATAATCAAGACTAGCCTTAGCTTTTATTAAAGGCTCTTTTATTTCATACTGTATTTGATTTTTAATATTAATACTCTCTTGATTTAAGGCAGAAAAATAATCATCTCTAAGCTCTTCTGCAAACTTCAAAGTGTTAAAGAGCTTAATATATGTATCTCCTAAAAGATCTAATCCTGAAGTGTAGCTATTGTTTAGATTCTCATTAGCCAAACTAGAGATATTAGTTAAATTCAATTTTGCTTTTTCATATGCTATCTCTGAAGCATTTACTTGCTTTTGAGAAACTTCTATTTGTTCTTCTGAAACCCCAGCAATCTTTTGTTCTAAATTAGCTTTTGCTTGAGCTACTTGAGAGTTGGAAACATCTAAATTTAATTTTGCTAAAACATCTCCTTTTTTAACTTCTTCTCCCTCGACAACATATATTTTGTCTATTACTCCACCTGTCTCAAATTGAAGAGAAACATCATTCTCTGATTTAATTTTTCCAGTAACATCTACTGTTTGGACTAAATCACCTCTTTCAACTTTAACAGTTTCGTGCTGAGGAACTTTATTTCCTGACGAAATCGCACTTATTAAAATAACAATAACTAAAACAGCAATACCTGCTATAATCCAAAATTTCTTTGATTTGAAAAACATATTTCTTTGATTTTTTTAATAATAAATAATACAACAACATTCTTTT
>CAZJOO010000029.1:0-5502 GCA_964547725.1 uncultured Candidatus Saccharibacteria bacterium | reverse complement strand
TACTTAAATAAATAGCTGACTCGAAAGAAGCGTTTCCTCCCCCGACAATCATAATGTCTTTATTCTTGAAAAAAGGACCATCACACACAGGACAATAACCAACTCCTCTTCCTAAAAACTCTTTTTCTCCTTTAACTTCTAATTCTCTTGGTTTAGAGCCAGAAGCAACAATGACTGCCCGGCTGACAAACTCTTGTTTGGAAGTTTTTAATCTAAATAAATCTCCTTCCTTTAAAACTTCAATAATTTCTTCTTCTACTATTGAAACTTTGTCTTGGCTTTCTAATTGCTCTCTAAACTTTAAAGCTAAATTAAAACCTGAGATAGAAGGAAAACCTAAATAATTTTCAACATTAACCGCTTTGTTAAAAAGCATTCCTCCCATATTCTCTCCAAAAATAAAAGTGTTTAAGTTATTACGTGAAGCATAAATCGCAGCTGTAATCCCAGCAGGACCTCCACCAATAATTGCTAAATCTAAAATCATAACTTAATGGTTTTTAAATACTGTTTGAATCTCTCTCCAAAATCAGGGTCTTCTAAAGCAACTCTTACAAATGATTTATACCAAGACATGATATCACCACACTCAAGCCAATCTCCTTCTATTTCATATCCATAAATTGCCTTCCCAAGCTCTGCCATCTCTCCCAAGAAAGGTGAAATTGATTTATCCTTTACCATAGAATCTTTGTTATTGTTTAAATAATCAAAAACATCAGGGGTTAAAATCATTCTTCCTATAATTGCTAAATCAGAAGGAGCGTCTTCTAACTTTGGTTTTTCACTAATACTTTTAATTTTATAAAATCTGTTAGCAATCTTTTCTACTTTAACAATTCCATAACTTGGTATCTTGTCTGGTGAAACTCTCTTTAGGGCAATCACTGGTCTTCCGCAAGTTAGAAAAATATCTTGTAATTGCTCTAAACAAGGAATCTTTGAATCAACGACATCGTCACAAAAAGAAACAGCGCAAGGTTCTTTCCCGACAAAATCTCTGGCCTGGAAAATAGCATCAGCTACTCCTGTAGGACTTTTTTGAACAAAAGTTGAAAAGCGAACATCTTTAACAAGGTTTCTTATACTTTCCAGTGCTGCAAGTTCTCTTTTTTTGTTATTCTCTTTTAATATTTGCTCTAAAATAGGATCGTCTTCGAAATATTTAAGAGTGCTTTTCTGGTTTTTTCTAGCGATAAAAGAAATCTCTTCAATTCCGGAAAGAATAGCTTCTTCAACATTATAATGCAAAAGAGGCTTTCCTCCCAAAGGAATTAACTCTTTTGAAATAATTTTAGTTTCGGGTAAAAATCTTGTTCCTAATCCTGCTATAGGAAAAATTGCTTTTGTAATTCTTTTCATATTGTTATTTTTTCTTTCTTAAAAAGGTAGGAACTTCGAAGATATCATCTTCGTCTAAATCTTTTTTCCTAGCCTCCTCTTCTGCTTGTTTAACTTCAACCGCATTTCTTCTGTTTATCTCTACTCCTAAATCTTCAAGGTCTTTAAGGTCGTCTTCAATTTCTTTAATTGTTTTTTTCTTAGAAACCTCTTTTTTAACTTTCTTAACTTTTTTAGGTTTAACTATGATTTCTTCTTTTTTAACCTTTTCTTTCTTAACTTTTTTCTCTTCTTTCTTCATTGTTCCTGTTGCAAGAACCGTAGCCCTTATCTCATTTTTTAATTTTGCACTTTGAGTTAGTCCAAAAATGATTCTAGCTTCCGGAGCTAGTTCATGTATCTTTTCAGAAATAGAAGCAAGTTGCTGCATTGATAAGTTCTTTCCACCTTCTATATTAAACAAAACATTGTTTGATTTTGAAAAATCATATCTGACAAGTTCATTGTTCAATAATTTGTTCGTAAATTGATTTAAGTCATCATTAAGCTTTGCTTGAACTGTGTTAAGATAGGCTCTTTGATTAGTTCCTTCTATAGTTGTTTTTATATCAGCCCAATCAATATTAATTAATCCAGAAGAATAAACTGTGTTTAAAAGTCCTTGAAGAGAATAAGTTAATTGTTCATTGATAATATTTAAAGCGTCGTTAAAAGGGATGTTCTCTTCAGCAAATTTAAATATCCTTTCATTTGGAATTACTAAAACTGCGTTTAAATTCATTTGCGCCTCATCAATTGCCCTCTGAGACTCTTTCATTTTATCCTTTCCTTCAAAATTAAAAGGAAGAGTAAATATTCCAAGAGTAGGCAAGTTTAACTCTTTAGAAATTTTAGAAAAAACAGGAACAGTTCCCGTTCCCGTTCCTCCTCCAAGAGAAGAAACTAAAATATATAAATCTTTTCCGTCAGAAAAAACGTTCTTAATCTTTTTTTCTTCTGCCTCAGCAATTCTTTGTCCTAAAGAAATATCTCTTCCAGTTCCTAAGCCCCTAGTTTCACCTTCCCCCAAAGCAACTTTTTTTAAATTGCTAGGAAGGGCATCTAAGGCCTGAAGGTCTGTATTAACTGCTGTGAATTCTATTTTATTTGAAGAAAAATCTAATTTCTTAGAAAGTTCTTTAATAATGTTTCCTCCACCGCCACCAATACCAATAATCTTAATTTTAATTCTTTTGGTAGAATTATCCTTAAAAGTTTTTGGCTTTTTTTCTTCTTTTTTAATTTTTACTATCTTTTTTTTAGACATAAATCTTAATTATTTTTAACAATAATTTTTTGAATATCTGTTTCAAACTTAATTTTTTCTTTGTCGAAAGCTTTTTTGAGAGCTAAAAGAATTTCTTCGTGAGCGATTAAATACTTATTATAACTTCTACTGTTTACGTAATAGACAATCTCGTAAGTCCATGTTTTTCCATTAAAAGAAGTGATGCTTGTTTTTGATGGTTCTGCATTTTCCTGTTTTTCAATAATATGAGCGATAAGCTTTTTACCTTTTTCTAGTTTAGCGGCAGAAGTTTTCCCATCAACATAAACTTCAAAAGAAACCCTCCTTTTTTCCATCCTTTTATAGTTGTATAAAGAAGAATCTGTAAGATTTCTGTTTGAAACCACAAGCTCTTCCCCTCTTAATGTCTGAAGTCTAGTAGTCCTAAGTCCAATTTTTTTAATCGTCCCTTTTTTCTTTGAATCAATAACAATATAGTCTCCTACTTCAAAGGGTTTGTCTAAATAAATACTAAGACAAGCAAATAAATCAGAAAGGACTTCTTTGAGCGCGAAAGCGATAGCAATACCTAAAATTCCTGCTCCAGCAAGAAGAGCCCCTATATTCACTCCTGAATTTTGAAGAATCAACAAAATGGCAATAATCCAAATTCCCCAACCAGCAATAAAAGACAAAGTTCTAACAATAGAAGCATCTGTCTTTTTTCCTTCTTCTTCATTCTTTTTAATTTTCTTAAGAGCCAAGTGTTCAATAAGCTTTTGCAAGAAATTAGTCACAATAACAATTAAAGTAACTAAAGTTAAATAGTTAATAACGCTATTAACACCTTCATTTAAATTAAGAAATTTTGTAGCAATAAAAAGAGAAAAGACAAGGAAAACAATCCAATTAGCTTTAGAGAATATAGAAACTAAAAAATTATCAAAATCATTTTTCGTTTCTTTAGCAATTTTTTGAAATTGATTTACAATTAAGTATTGCGATAATTTAAAAATAACAAGGAGTCCTAAAAAGAAACAAATACTTGCTTTTAGTTGATCTAACGTACCTAAGGATAATAAGAATTCACTAATCATATTTTTATCTTTTCTAAAATATTTTTAAACTGATTATCTTCCAATTTTACAATCCTCATTGCATCGTTGATTCTAAAAGAATCACTTTCTCTTCTTGGAATAAGGTGCAAATGACTGTGCATAACCACTTGCTCAGCCACCTTTCCGTTTGATTGAAAAAGATTAACTCCGCAAACATCATCTAGATTGTCTACCATTTTTTTAGCAATCACTCTAGAAACCTCAGCTATCCTTTTAAAAACCTCACTATCTATATCAAATATATTCTCATAATGTTTTTTAGGAATAATTAAAGTATGTCCTATTGCAATCGGATTAACATCTAAAAAAGCTAAAACAAAGTCGTCTTCGTAAACCTTATAGCAAGATAATTCCTTATTAACTATTTTACAAAAAACACAATCTTGTTTCATTGTTTTTAGATTATCATATTTTTAATAAAAAACAAGCTTACTTATTTAAAGACTGTAAAAAAGATTGAATCTTTTCTACAAAAGTTTGTTCTCCTTCTATTAAGTCGTCCTCGTTTTCATCTTCCCCCTCTTTTTTAATAACAAATATCTTTTCTCCTGGTTTTTTAAAATTCAAATCCTCTCTAGCTACTTTTTCTAAATAACTTTCACTATATGATTCCCCGAGACTAAACTTTAAAGACTCTCTTTGTTTTAAAAGCTCTTCCTTATCTGACTCTAAAGAATCTAATTCTTTATTCAGGTCCATTAATTTAAGAAACATATTCAAACAAGAATAGGCAAAAAATATAAATAACGCGGCAATAATGAGTCCAAAAAAGAACTTTTTGATTTTATTACCCCTCTCCGTCTTTATTTTTTTCTTCTTTTTTGTTAACATCTAAATATAAATAATGAAATTGAATTAATATGGACAATAAAAAAGTAATGAGAGTGTTCTGGATTATAATCGTAGTTTTATTGATTATCTCCCTAACAGGATCAATGTTTATCGGCGTCTTTTAATCTATTTTACCCTAAAAGGACAATAGTTTCAAGATAACAAAAAACTGAAGTTTTGCTTCAGTTTTTTATTTTTGACTCAATAATTCTATTCTTTGATTATATTCTTCTTTTGAGATATTGTTGTTTGCTAGAAGTGAATTTATTCCTGCGATGTATTGCTCCCTTATTTGAGCGGAAGATAAAGAAACGCCATAAATTCGGACATCATCAATCAAACCATTAAAATATCCTGTTAACCTTCTTCCTATAAAAAATGGTGAAGCATTTGCTCCCAACACACCAACTGTTCCCTGTGAACTATCCAAAGCACCATCTAAATAAAACTTTAAAGAGCTAGAACTTTCGTCAATCGTACAAACAATCAAATGCCAGTTATAATCTGAGATAGCATTAGTTGTTTTTCTAGTACTAATGTTTGGAGAAACAAAAGTTATTTTATGGTCTCCAGTACCATAATTTAAAACTAAAGCATATCCCCCAGTATCTTCTTTTGCAAGAATTCCCTGATTACTTGTACTGATCAAGCTTCTTCTAACCCAAACACTTAAAGTTATTTCAGAAGAAATATCTAAATCTGAACTGTCTGGTATGTCAATATAATCATTCGATCCATTAAAACTATAACAACCACCATATAGACATACTCCATCTGCCTTTGTTTTGTAAGTTGCTGCTCCATAAACTGTTCCGTCATTATTGCCCCAAGTATCTTCTCCTGGCAAAGAAGGATTATTGAAAGTCCACTCAGAGACTAAGTCTCCCAATAGTTCATTCTGAACAGTGTTTGAAAAAGACTGAGCTTTGGCAAAGTTAGCTTTGT
>CAZJOO010000028.1:0-5772 GCA_964547725.1 uncultured Candidatus Saccharibacteria bacterium | reverse complement strand
TTAATAAATTGTATTAAAAATCCGCAAATTAGTTGCGGATTAAAAACTATATCCCTGCTTGTAAAGAATAATTTTCACTATTAATATAAGCAGTTCTTGTTTTGTCATCTCAGACAATGGCTTGTTTAAATTAAAAATCGATTTAAGTGTGCTATCCACTACTGGCTCTTCTTCCTTACTAACTACCTCAGCCTTTATTTCATAACCCCATTTCCTTAAAGAGTTAGAATTAGCAGTATTATCAGCCATTATTGGAACAATAATAATAGACTCATATTCGTTATTAATATCAGGAATCAAAACTTTTCCATCCTTTAATTCATTAAGTTCCAAGTCTCCGACTGTATACTTGCCCTCTTTAGTCTTAGCAATATACTTGGCTTGAATGTTTGTCCCATCTTCTCCATTGAAAGTAATCTCCAAATTTCCGTTTCCTCCCGAAAACTTTTGCCATTGCGCAGACCAATTATATATATTCTGCCCTATAGAAATAATGGCATTCCCAGAATATGGCAAAAAATTAGAAAAAGGAAGAATAGTAAAATTCTTTAATTTCTCATTTTTAAAACAATATTTATCATTAGAAGAACAATTGTTAATAGCTAAAGCGACTACAAAATTCTTAAAAACATCTTCAAAAGTCTCCTCGTATCCTCTTCTTTTCAATGCATCATTAATGCTTTCAATGCCCACACTTGTTGATTTCATTGATTCGGATAAGACTTCTTTTCCATAGTTATCGACAACATAGTGAGCGAATAAAAGAATGGAAGCATAATCATATACATCTCCATTCCATTGAGTTAAAGAATCAGAAGGACTGGTAAAAAAATCCTTTATTCTCTGATCAAAGTATCCGTATACATTTTTATCCTGAATCATAGTAGCTGCATATTCAGAATAAAGCTCAGCTATCCAAGTATTCTCTTCCTCGTAAGCACCTGTTCCTTTCTTTTGATTGATAAAGATTAAATGTGTATATTCATGAATTAAAAAAGAATCAAAAAAAGGGCTATCTAATTTCTTAACATCCAAATAGACCATCTCACTTTCATTAGACAGTGGCGCAACAATCTTTTCATACTTATCAATAACTCTAATATATCCCCTAGCGTCATCTTTTAACGGATGTAACAAAACAACCAAGTTTGTATTATTATCAATTCCTGGATAAGCTTCCCTTCCAAACAAAGAGATAACCTTTGCCTGATTAGTGGCAAACCTTTCAGAAATTCCGATTAAATCTGTTTTGGCTTTTTCTTGTTCTTCTGTTGTCCTGCCGTTCCAGTAGCTAGAATCAACATACACCTCTAGTCCATTCTTTTGTAAAACCTTAGTTGTCTTTAAGGTATAATTTGATGAATTCGAAGAAAAAGAAGGGTCAACATAAAAGACCTTTTCGTTTAGCGCTTCCGCAGAAGCAATATTTGTAAAACAAAAAAGTAAAACAAATACAATTACAATTTTAAAAATTTGTTTTCTCACAGCTTAATAATACCATAAAATAATAAAAAAGCAAAAACTTTAGTTTCTTTAATTAAAAGCAAAAAAATCACTGCAATAGTGATTCCTTTGGTGTGCTCACTTCAACTTAAAGTTCCTTAGTTGAGTAGGGGTCTCTCTCCCCGTGAGCACAAAACAACTATATCATAATTCTCTAAAAAAGCAACAAAAAAGATGATTATAACAATCATCTAGGAAATGCACATGCCAATTGCACAAAACATCATAACAATAAAAAGCAAAAAGAAAACAATAAGCATGATCAACAATCCGGCAGCATTAAAACAATATTTCATTTTTAAACCTCTTTTTCAAGATTAAGATATCGTATAATATTTGTCAAATATTATAGATCAGACAATCTTCGAAACTCTTTGTCTTTTTCTAAAATCTCTGGACTAACTTGCAAAGCTTTCTTATTTATTCCCAAAAGCTTGATTCCCTTTAATGTTTTTACTCTAGATAAGGCAACATAGCCCATTCCATATTCAAAAGACTTACTCAAATCAATCTCTGCTGCGTCTAAGCTCATTCCTTGGCTTTTGTGAATGGTAATCGCCCAAGCTAATCTTAATGGATACTGAGTGATTTCAGCAATAGAAGATTTTTCATCATCAATAGACCAAGCAGCTCTTCTTACCAAAACCTCTCTTCCTTTTTTTAACTTAACATATGGCTCTCCCAAATCGTTGAAATCAATCACCTCTCCCATACTTCCATTAAAATACCCCTCTTCTGGATTATTTTTAAGAAACATCACAATAGCTCCTTTTTTTAGTTTAAGTGTTTCTTGAGCCAAACAACCTTTTTTCAAAGCTTTTACCACCAAAGAATCTCCGCTAGAAGTCATTCTGTATTCTTTTTCTTCACCTTTTATTTGAGCTAGTTTTTGACTATTAATTTGATCGATATCAACATTTAAACTATACAATTTGGTAATTTCTTTTAAGCCAGAAACCTTCTTATCCTCTCTTTCTTTTAATTTAGTAAAAACCTCTAAATCAACTTTTCCGCTCCTTATTTTATTCAATAGAGAAATAAACTCCTGGTCAGTATCTTGCCGATAACACTTCTCCAAATAGCAAACCTTAAAATTAGCCTTCTCCCAAGAAAAAGCATTGTAGGCAAAATCACTATTCCAGTTATTAACTGGTGGCAACTGAAAGAAATCACCGCAGACAACAATTTGCAATCCTCCAAAGGCTAAGAAAGGGTCTTTAATCGCTCGAAGCACCTTATCAATCAAATCTAATCTTTGAGCGTCAAGCATAGAGATTTCATCGATAATCAAAACCTTTGCTTTTCTTATTCTTTGAATTAAATACTTCTTTTTAACTAACTTTTTAATCCCTGCTTCATCTAAATCATTATTAATCCCAATTCCTGCCCAAGAATGGATAGTCATCCCATTTAAATGAGTGGCCGCGATTCCTGTAGAGGCGGTCACTCCCACGCACTTATCCTCCAAGCTTTTGATAAAAGAGTTTAAAACAAAAGTCTTCCCTGTTCCCGCAGAACCAGTTAAAAATACATTCTTTCCTGACTTTAAAATCTTTAAGGCTTTTTCTTGTTTCATACAATCATATTGGCACAAATAAAAAAGGGAGGCAACTTAACTCAATGTAATTAAAATTATAATTCTTGAACAAATTTTTTAAAAAACAAAACTTTGTTCTTATCCTTAGGATTAAAAAGAAAAGGTTCAACATCCTTTGCTAAAAGATTAAAGTCAAGGCTGCTTGGTAATGTCACCAGACATATGGCGGTTTAAGAAAAAGGTTCTATCTGCCGTAAAATAATTTTTAAATTCTGTTTTGTTCATTTTGTTTCTGTAAAAAGACATTTTTGTCCTTCTTTGGAAACATAATACTAAAATCTGTAATTTTGTTAATAAAAAATTCTCAGAAAGTCTTAAAAGCTCTTTGCTCTTTTCTTAATTATATTTTATTTTTTAAAATATAAAAAGAATTTTTGCCCTTTCCTTGCATTTCAATTAAATTAAGAGCTCTTAATTTTTTAAAATCAAGATGGCGAGTTGGTTTAGCTCTTTTTACCAATAAAGCATAGTCTTTATCTCTTATAAAGCCATGTTTTTTAATATAGTCTAAGATTTTTTCTTCATAAGATTCCAAGACCCCAGATTTAGCATCATTCATCTCTTCCCCAACTCTAAACAATTCGTCGATAATACCATCAGTAAAATATTCTATCCAAGGAGTAAAATCTACCTTTCCCTCAAAGTCATAATAATCACCAACAAGCCCGACTTCATTAAAATATTTTGTAACGTTGTTATTGTAATAATTTTCAAAACTAAAAAGATTGAAAGTATTTAAACCCATATCAGAAAGTAATATTTTTGTACTCAATCGACTCGTTCTTCCGTTTCCATCAAGAAAAGGATGAATAATAACAAATTGTTTGTGAAAAATTCCAGCAAGGATTAATGGATCAATCATTCCCTTATTGTTATTAACATACTCAATCAATTCATTCATCAGTCGAGAAACATCCCCATGGTCTGGAGGAAAGTAAATTGTTTTTCCTTCTTTGGGATCATTAACAAACACTGGCTCTTTGCGAAGCTTTCCTGAATTAAATTTGTTAATAAGTCCAAGGGTAACAAGCTCTTGAATCTTTAAAATATTTCCTAAATTAAATTCATTATTATCCTTTAAATACATTAAAGCATTGTTGTAATTTAAAACTTCTTTTTCACTATCGCGAAGGTTTTCTGGAGCATTCTTTAAAAGTCTTTTTACCTCTGTTAATGGTAACGGGTTCCCTTCGATACTTGTTGAAGAATGAGCAGAAAGAGCTCTGGCTCTTTTTTCAAGCTCTAAAAAAACAACGCCAGAAAAGTGTCTTCCGTTAAGTCTAACAATCAATTCTGTTATGTGCTTAATGTTAGAAAGAATCTTAGGACTAATTGTATATTTTGGATTAAACATATTCGTCTATTCTTTAATATTAGACGAATAATAGACGAATGTCAAGTAAAAAAACAAGTTTTTAAACTTGTTTTAAAAAGATTCTTGCCATCGAATCAAGCTATCGAAACGCTGATGTACACAAGCTTCAGCCCTTTCAATTTTAAATCCTATGGGACAAGAGTAACCCTTCTCTTTTGCCTTTTTGAAAGCTTCTTTGGCTAACTCTAATTGTCTCTTCAGATTATTGTAGGGCGTCAAATCTATCTTCTCGTGATTAATGTTTGCGGCCACTAATTCTCCAAAAAAAGGATTAATAGCCAGACACATGTTTTCTAATTCTTCAGCAATCTTTTCCTCTTCTGTAGGCTCTTGTTTGTAATACATTTTACTTCTCCTTACTATTTCATTATTAACACAAAATAATAAAAAAAACAATTTCCTATGTTTTTATAAATTTCTATATCCTCATGAAAGAAAATCTTCTTCATAGACTATCAAGATATTTACTAACTTCAAAAGAAGACGAAAAACCAGAAGAAATGTTTTTTTTAATATCTTCTTCTACTTTTGTTAAAAGACACTCTAATTCCTCTGCATTTTAGGAACAGCATAAAAATGAACCTCTCGAGTTTTAATAAAGTTTCTTAAAGAAGCATTAACAACATCGCTTAAAGAAAGTCCTAGCTCCTTAGCAATTTTCTGAGCGTTTTCTTTTACCTCTTTTTCTGTTTTAATATTTATTACAGATTTCATATATCTACAATAGTAACACTAAAGTCAAATAAAAAAAGAGTTCTCTTTTAAGAAAACCCACACTCCTTCTTTTTAGGAAAGACTTTGTCTCTAATGCTTACAATCTTTTTACCTATATGGTAAAAAAACAAATCTCTTCCGCGGATAACCTCCCGGAAAATCAAATTGCCATGACCATCGCTCGAAACAACGAATAAGCAATGTTTCTCCCTTACATTGAAGCGCTTAATGATGAAAGACAACATTTCATTTCTTAAAGGTATGTTATCGTAACCATAGTTATAGCCGCCTTCGACGCCTTCAGAAACTTGCCAAAAATGAACATAGTCGTCATTTCCTTCAAAAGGACGAACCTCATAGCCTTTCAATAGAGCATGATTTTTTAAAAACTCTCTATCAACAAGTCCTGAGATTTTTAGGGCTTTAGCGTTACAAATTGTTTCAACGACATAGTCATTATCAGAGATTCTATAAATCTCTGAATAAGGAGGACTTAACAAATAGACAGGAACCTCTCTTTTAATTACTTTCAAATGATCTCCCATTTTTTTAACCTCTACAGAAAGAATACTTTTGTGATAGC
>CAZJOO010000027.1:0-6099 GCA_964547725.1 uncultured Candidatus Saccharibacteria bacterium | reverse complement strand
GACTAAAGAATTAGTATAAAAATATGAATATTAAAAAAGGAGATCAAGTTATCATCATTGCCGGTAACTACAAAGACAAAAAAGGACAGGTTATAAAAGCACTTCCAAAAGAAGGAAAGGTTGTGGTAGAAAAAGTGGCAATAATTAAAAAACACATTCGTCCAAAGGGACAAGGACAAAAAGGTCAAATTGTTGAAAAGGAAAGACCTATCGATGTTTCAAACGTAGAGTTAGTTTGTCCAAAATGTTTACAAAAAACAAGAGTGTCTTATATCTTCGGAAAAGACAATACAAAGAAGAGAGTTTGTAAAAAGTGTAACAAAGAAATATGATTATTAAAGAAAAATATCAAAATCAGGTAAGGGGTGAGATGCTTACAAAGTTTTCTTACAAGAGTGTGATGGCTGTGCCAAGAATCCAAAAGGTTGTAATTAACACTGGTTTTGGTAAAATCGTTACTCCAAAGACAAACGACGAAAAAAAGAAGTTCGAACAATACGTTCTTGCTCAAATGGCAGAATTTGTAGGACAGAAACCAGTTTTAACAAAGGCTAAAAAATCAATTTCTTCTTTTAAAACAAGAGAAGGAAATATTCTTGGAGCCAAAGTTACTCTTAGAGGAAAGAAGATGTATGACTTTTTAGACAAGCTAATTAACATTGTTTTACCAAGAACAAGAGACTTTAAAGGAATAAAGCTAAGTGCTTTAGATACTAATGGAAATTTAAACATTGGAATGAAAGAACATATTGCCTTCCCAGAAATTTCTCCTGAAAAAGCTAATTATCTTTTTGGAATACAAATAACCGTTGTTACATCAGCAGAGACAAGAAAAGAAGCTCAAGAATTATTTACCTTACTTGACTTTCCATTTAAAAAAAGTTAAATATAGTTTATGGCAAAGAAATCATCAATAGCAAAATCAGAAAAAGAACCTAAGTTTTCTACAAGAGTTACAAGAAGATGTTTTAGGTGCGGAAAGAATAGAGCTTTTATTAGAAAATTTGGACTATGCAGAATTTGTTTTAGAGAGATGGCTAATAAAGGTGAGATTCCAGGAGTTAAAAAGAGTAGTTGGTAATTTTTAAATATTATGGACAGAGTAGCAGACATGTTAACAACAATAAATAACGCACAGGTCGTTTCAAAAAAACAGATCAGTGTTCCTTATTCTGAATTTAATTTCAAAATAGCAGAACTTCTTAAAAAAGAAGGTTACATTTTGAATGTTGATAAGAAGGGAAGGGTACCAAACAAGAAAATCGTAATTGATTTGAAGTATAGAGAGGATGGTATTCCAATGATTTCGAAAGTTAGAAAAGTTTCAAAGCAAGGTCAAAGAATTTATAAGACATCTTCAGACATAAAACCAGTTAAGTCAGGATACGGATTATCTATCATTTCAACCTCAAAAGGTGTTATGACAAATAAAGAGGCTAGAAGGAATAAGGTTGGAGGTGAGATAATTTGTGAAGTTTGGTAATAATATGTCAAGAATAGGAAAAAAGCCAGTTAAAATTGAAAAAGGAGCTGAAGTAAAAATCGAAGCAGGTATGATTACCATTAAAGGTGCAAAAGGACAATTGACAAAACCTTTGGTTAAGTTAATTGATACTAAGATTGAAAATGATGAGATAATTTTTACTCCTCAAAATGAAGATAAAAGTACTATCGCCCTTTGGGGACTTCAAAGAGCTCTTGTCCAAAATATGATGAAGGGAGTAACAGAAGGATTCTCAAAGAAATTAGAGTTAGTTGGAGTTGGATATAAAGCTAATGTACAAGGAACAGAATTAGTTCTAGATATTGGATTTAGTCATCAAGTAAAGTTTCCAGCACCAGAAGGAATTGTTTTTGTTGCAGAAAAAACAAATATTACAATCTCAGGAATAGACAAAGCTTTAGTTGGTCAAATGGCGGCTACTGTTAGAGAAGTTAGAAAACCTGAACCATATAAAGGAAAAGGTATTAGATACGAAGGAGAGGTTGTAAGAAAGAAATTAGGTAAAAAAGCTGCAGGTAGTTAAAGTTTAAAAATATGGATATAACAAAAAGAATCAAAAGACACAAAAAAATAAGAAGTAGGGTTTCTGGAACAGAAGAAAGACCTAGATTATTTGTTTCAAGATCAAACAAGCATATTTCTGCTAGCTTAATTAATGACGCTGAGGGAAAGACTTTAATCTCTGCAAGAGATAAAGACTTGAAGGGGACTAAAGTAGAAAAAGCTGAAAAAGTAGGAGATGCAATCGCCAAAGAAGCACAAGCTAAAAAAATTGAGAAAGTTGTGTTTGATAGAGGAGGATATAAGTATCACGGAAGAGTAAAGGCTCTTGCAGAAGCTGCAAGAAAAAGCGGATTAAAATTCTAAGAAATTATGATGAAAGATCAAAAAAGACAATTTAATAAACCTCAAGATGAGTTTGAATCAAAATTATTAGACTTAACTAGAGTTACTAGAGTTACTGCAGGAGGAAAGCAACTTCGTTTTAGAGCGATTATTGTTGTTGGAGATAGAAAAGGTAATATTGGTTTAGGAGTTTCAAAAGGATTAGACGTAAGTCAAGCTATTGAAAAAGCTACTAGAGTAGCTAAAAAGAACTTAATGGTTGTTCCAATAAACAAGGAAGGAACTATTGACCACGAAGTAGAAGCAAAGTTTGGACCATCAATAGTCTTGCTTAAACCACAAAAGAAAGGAAAAGGTCTTATGGCCGGTGGAGCAGTAAGAACTTTATGTCAACTTGCTGGAATCCAAGACATTTCTTCAAAGATTTTGAGTAGAACTACGAATAAATTAAATAATGCCAAGGCAACTATCAAGGCTTTTGAGCTTTTAGCTCGCCAGATATAAAAAAGAGATTATGCAATTACACGAACTAAAACCAAAAACAAGTTTCAAAAGAGTCAAGAGAGTAGGAAGAGGAGGAAAGAAGGGTACTTATTCTGGAAGAGGAATGAAAGGACAAAAGTCTAGAGCTGGTACAAGATTCCAACCTATGATTAGAGAATGGCTTAAAAAGTATCACAAATTAAGAGGATACCGATTTAATTCGCTTAAAGGAAAAGCTAACAGTTTTAATCTTTCAGACTTAGAGAGACATTTTGAAGCCGGAGAAACAGTTTCTCCAGAGACTTTGATGAAGAAAAATATACTTTCAAAGATGGAAGGGAAGAATCCTAAGATTAAGATTTTAGGAAACGGAGAATTGACAAAATCTTTGATTATTGAAGGTTGTATGGTTTCCAAAAAAGCTAGAGAAATTATTGAAGCTAAACAAGGAGAAATAAAATAATATGTTTAATAAAATAGCTCAAATTTTTAGAACAAAAGAATTAAGAAGAAAGATTCTTTTTGTTTTGGTTATGTTTGCAGTTTTTAGATTAATGGCTAACATTCCTATTCCAGGAATTGATCTAACAAGCATTCAACAATTTTTTGCTATGAATGAGTTTTTTGGAATGTTGAACTTATTTACTGGAGGAGCACTTGATAAGGTTTCTATTGTTATGCTTGGTTTAGGACCATACATTACTGCAACTATTATTTTCCAGTTATTGACTATGATTATTCCTCGAATTGAGAAATTATATAAAGAGGAAGGAGAACAAGGAAGACAGAAATTTAATCAGTACGCAAGATTAGCTACACCTGCTTTTGCAGCCCTTCAAAGTTACGCAATGATTATGTTCCTAAGCGGACAAGGATTAATCGTAGGAATGGGTATTTTTGAGCTAATAACTTCAGTTATTGCTATTACTGCTGGTACTGTTGTTTTAATGTGGATAGGTGAATTGATTTCAGAAAAAGGAATTGGAAACGGAGTTTCTTTATTAATTTTTGCTGGTATCGTAGCCGACGTTCCAAGTAATATTAAACAAGCGATTTATACTTACGACCCAAGTCAATTAATCTCATACATTGCTTTTGTTGTTGTTTCAATCTTAATTATTGCCGCTGTTATTATGGTTAATGAAGGAAGAAGAAATATTCCTGTTTCATACGCAAAGAGAGTTAGAGGAAGCAAGATGTATGGAGGTGTTTCTACATATTTGCCTATGTCGCTTAACCCATCAGGAGTTATTCCAATTATTTTCGCAATTTCTTTATTAATGCTTCCAAGCATGATTGGAACTTTCTTGCACTTAGACTTTTTAAGTAATCTATTATCTAACAGTTGGATTTATGGAGGATTATACTTTATTCTAGTATTCTTATTTACTTTTGTTTATACGGCCGTTACCTTTGACCCTAAGAATGTTTCTTCTAATCTTCAAAAGATGGGTGGATTTATTCCAGGAGTAAGACCAGGACAACCTACGGAGGATTATATTAAGACT
Source organism: uncultured Candidatus Saccharibacteria bacterium (assembly GCA_964547725.1). Classification (GTDB taxonomy): domain Bacteria; phylum Patescibacteriota; class Minisyncoccia; order Minisyncoccales; family Minisyncoccaceae; genus JAAZMU01. The sequence goes on along the minus strand of CAZJOO010000027.1, from coordinate 1,758 downwards.
ATTTTAAACAGACTTCTTATTATTGGAGCATCTTTCTTAGGCGCAGTAGCTATTATGCCTTTGATTGTTGAATCTGTTACTGGAGTGCAGCAATTCTCATTTATGATTGGAGGAACATCTTTATTGATTATCGTTAGCGTTGTCTTAGAAACTTTAAGGCAAATAGATGCTCAGCTTGAAATGCGTGAGTATAATGATTAAAAATTTTATATAATTAATTATTTAATGACTTGTTATTGGGGGTAAAAGCCCTAGCAAGTTTTATTTTTTTATGAACAACCAACCATTAGTAATATGCGTTTTAGGTAAAGCTGGTGCAGGAAAAGGCACTCAAGTTACCCTTATTCGAGAAAGATTAGGATTAGAGTATCTTGGAAGCGGGGAAATGCTTCGAGCTAGAAAACAACAATCAGATTTTACTGGTAAAAGAATAGCAGAATGTATTGATAATGGAGGTTTGGTTCGTACACCAGTAATATTTTCTCTTTGGATGAAGGAACTTGAAAGAATCAAAAACCTTGAAAATATTAAAGGAATTTTGTTTGATGGTTCTCCTAGAAAAATACTAGAAGCAAAACTTTTAGATGAAACTATTGCATGGTATGATTGGGATAAAAACTTTAAGGTTATCTTAATTGATATTTCTGATGAAGAAGCTGTTGCAAGAATTGCAGAAAGAGCTAAAATAGAAGGAAGAGAAGATGACGATATGAATGCTTTAAAGTTAAGACTATCTTGGTATCAAGAAGAAGTAGTTCCTGTACTCAACTACTACGAAGAAAAGGGTAATTTAATTAGAATCAACGGACAACAATCCGTAGAAGACGTATACAGTGAAATCATCCAAAAATTAGGACTATGATCATATTAAAAACAAGGGAAGAGGTTGAGGTGATGGCTCTAGGTGGGCATATCCTGAAAGAAGTTATTGATGAATTAAGCCTACTTGTTAAACCAGGCACAAAGACAATTGAAATAGAGAGAGCGGCGGAAAAGATTATTCAAAGAGAAGGAGGAAAGCCAGGATTCAAAGGGGTGGGTGGTTTTCCTTTTGCTCTTTGTGCTTCTCTTAATGATGAAATAGTTCATGGAATCCCTGGAGAAAGGGAATTAAAAGACGGCGACATCTTTACTATCGACTTTGGTATTTTTTTTAAATTAGAGAAATTTCTAGGAAATAATTTTGACAAAAAAAAGTACCCAAATATTTTAGAAGGATTCCATACTGATATGGCTAGAACTTATGCTGTAGGAGAGGTTGAACTAGAAACAAAAAGACTTTTAACGGCTACTCGTAAAATGCTTAAGATTGGAATTAAAAAAATGAGACCAGGAATTACTCTCGGAGATTTAGGAGAGACAATGCAAAGATATGCCGAGAAGCAAGGTTTTTATGTTATCAAAGGATTATGTGGTCATGGAATAGGAAAAAACCTTCACGAAAGTCCTGATGTTTTAAATTACGGAGAGAGACACAAAGGATTAAAATTAGTACCAGGAATGGTTATTTGCATTGAGCCAATGCTTGCGATTGGTGACGATGATATTAAATTAGCTAAAAATAGACAAACCTACGTAACTAGAGATAATTCTCTTTCAGCTCATTTCGAAGATATGATTGCTGTTACCGAAGATGGTTTTAGAGTTCTAACAAAATAATTATTCTTGAGCTAATTGATTTATTTTTTCGTTGTAATCTTCTTTGGAGATTATTTTTTTATTTAGAAGAGAATCTAAACCAGCAACGTATTGTTGTTT
>CAZJOO010000026.1:0-6171 GCA_964547725.1 uncultured Candidatus Saccharibacteria bacterium | reverse complement strand
TTTAATTTTGTTCAGTATTTTATTATTGTGGCAATAACCGAAGAAGCTTTTAAATATTTTGCCTTTAGATTTACTGCTCAAAAATCACAATACTTAGATGAGCCAATAGACATTGCTATGTACATGATTGTTGCTGCTCTTGGTTTTGCTACCGCAGAAAACATTGTTCTTTTTTCTCAAAAAACTTTTGAGGTTTTAATAGAGCCAGCATCTCTCGCATTGATAAGATTTGTAGGAGCCAACCTTCTTCACGTTCTCTGTTCTGGTATTTTCAGCTTTTATATCGCTATATCTTTCTACAACACAAGGAAAAGGTGCTTTTTATTTTGGTCAGGATTTACAATTGCCGTCCTTATCCATGGTCTCTTTGATTTTTTCTTAAAATACTCTATAATAGAGAAAGGAGGAGAGAACGAATGGACGCCAGTGTTTGTAATTGTTATCGCTACCTTAGTTATTTCTTGCGTCCTATTAAACCAAGGTATAAAAAAATTAAAAAAACTTAAAAGTGTTTGTAAAATATGAAAAAAGAAGAAAACCAACAAATAAAATTCGAGGAGAATAGTGACGCTGGAGAATTAGTAGTTGATGTTTACGAAACCGAAAAAGAGGTTGTTGTTGAATCAGCCATTGCTGGAGTAACAGCCGAAGAATTAGATATTTCCCTTGAACAAGATATTTTAATAATTAAAGGAGAAAGAAAAGACCCAGCAGAATCAGATAAAGAAAAAAACTATTTTGTAAAAGAATGTTTTTTTGGTCCTTTTGAAAAAGAAATCATTCTTCCTAAAGAAGTAGACACCACTCAAATAAAAGCGAAAATGAAAAATGGACTGCTGATTATCAGACTTCCAAAAGAAAACGGAGATTCTCAAAAAATACAAATAAAATAAAACGGCATTAAGCCGTTTTTATTTGTGCCGAGAGAGGGAGTCGAACCCTCACACCCGAAGGCATATGCTCCTAAGGCATACGTGTCTGCCAATTCCACCATCTCGGCTTACATACAAAGACCCTATTTAGGGTCTTTGATATGAATAAGCTATATTTAACACATTATCGCATTATTGACAAGACGATACTTGGAACTGCTTTTGCTAAAAGGGCAATTACGATACCAATTGCAGCATATAAAATCTTTTGATTTGCGGTTTTTAGTTTGTCTGTATCTCCTGCAGATGTTAAGTAATCAATAGCACCCCAAATAATCATAACAACAGCGATAGCCATTATAGCAAGGAAAGCCCAATCAACTATATTGTAAACTGTATTTAAAAGACAACAAGTTCCACAATCTCCATAAGCACTATTCATAGGGTCGGTTACAAAGTTACAAGTTGAAGAACAATATAATCCTTCGTTTTGAAAACCAGATAAACGATCAGAATTTGTTATACGGCAACTTCCTTCAGCTAAAGCGAAACCGCTTGGAATTATAATTGCTGCTACTGCTAATGTGGCGAATATTTTTTTGAAATTCATATTTTTTAATTTAATTTATTATATAACGACCTTTTTTATTTAGCGACTAAACCGTTTACAATGTTTGCCAAAGCGTTAGCCATTAAAATTATTATAAGACCTATTATTGCCCACTTAATTATTGCTCTTGCGTTCTCAACATTACTTGCATTGTCTTGAGAGTTTATCATATACACTCCCGCGATAACAATAGCAAGTACTGCAAGCGATCCACCAACTGTTGAAATCCAAGTAACAATATTTTTTATTGTATCAGTTACTGCATCCGCAAAAATAATTGTTGATGGTAAAACTGTTGCAATTGCTAATAATCCTGCTCCCTTTATTTTGTTATTCATATTTTTATTAACCAATAAACCCTTTTAATACTTCGACTAAAGATTTTGCTAATAATACTACTAATATTCCAATTCCTGTATAAATCATTAAACTTTTTGCACTTTGTATTTTTGAGGCATTTCCATAAGCAGTTGCAAACATTACTCCACCAATAACAAACATAAGGGGCGCTAATACTAATCCGATAGTTAATAGCCAGTTCGCAATCGCATCTATAAGTTCTGAAAATGTGCTCCACTTAACTGGGTTTGGTAAAGTTCCTCCCTCTATTGTAGTTTCTCCAACAATAGTCGAATAACTAGTTGGAGTTGTTCCTGTTGTAGAGGTTGTTCCCGTGGTAGGAGTTGTGCTACTAGTGTCAGTTGAAACAGAAGTTTTTGGTGTCGATGAAGCAGTTCCACAACCAGTTTGACTGCAATAGAATTTCTGATCTCCTAAAGATTCTGGATAACATTTTTCTGTTCCTGAAGGACAATTGCAAGGATTGTCAAAAGCACTATAATATGTCCCAATTTCACAATAACATTTTGTTCTACAAACATAATATGAATGGTTTTCATCACATTTCTTAGTCCCAGAAGGACATCCTGTCGAACAATAAGTTGGAAACTCATTATAGGTATAAGATTTATTTGTTTCGCAAGCAGCAAAAACATTAACTCCTGTTAAAAAAAAGATACTGACTAAAAATATTACTATCTTGTTTTTATTCATTTCTTAAAAATTAATGCAAAATGATAATTACCTAAATCTAATTCTTGTTCTAGCTTTAAATTTAATCCTTCTGCTATTTGTTTTATTTCTTCTATTGATACTGCTTTAATTTGAGGTCCGATATTATTAACCTTTTTCCAATCAATAATAAGCAAATAACCGTCTTCTCTTAAAACTCTTTTAATTTCTTCAAAAACCTTGTTTTTTTCGTTTAATGAAAACAAAGTATTTGATAAAATAACAAAATCAATCTTATTATCTACCATTTTAACACCTTTTTCGATATCTGCCAATAGAAGTTCAACGTTATAGATTCTTTCGCTGTCTAGCTTGCTCCTAAGGGCTGATAAAGCCTCTTCTTTAATGTCTAAGGCATAGACTTTTCCGTTTTCGAGCTTTTTCGCAAGTGGTATTGTCCAACCACCCGAACCAGAACCAATATCAAGAGCAATCATGTTAGTTTTTAGAAAAGATAAACTATCGATAATTTGCTTTGGATTTAAAAAGTTTGGCATCATAGTGTTGTGGCAGAGACAACTTTGTCTCCGTCTCTTAATTTCATTATTTTAACTCCCTGAGTGTCACGACCTAACTTAGGGATACTTGAAATCTTAGTTCTAATTGTTTGTCCTTTTTGAGAAATAACAATTAAATCTTCTTGGTTTTGAATAATTTGTGGTTTAACTATAGCTCCAGTCTTAGCAGTAACTTTAGATATTTTAATACCTGTTCCTCCTCTCTTTTGAACTTTGTAATCAGAGATTTGAGTAATCTTACCATATCCATGTTCAGATAAAACCAATACTCCTGCGTCTTGAATTTCTTTTGAAACAACAATAACTCCAACAACCTTATCATCAGCTCTAAGTCTAATACCTCTGATTCCTGAAGCTTGACGTCCCATTGGTCTTACGTCAGAGTCCTTGAATTTAATTGACATTCCTTTTTCAGTAGCCAATAAAACATCATCGTCATCGTTTATTCTCTTTACTTCACATAAAGTATCTCCAGGTTTAAGACTCATAGCAATTAACCCACTCTTTCTAACGTTTTCAAAGTCTTTTAGTTTTGTTTTCTTAACTACTCCTTTTTCAGTAGCCATCATCAAATAACCATTAGCATCATCATTTTTATTCAAAGCAAGGATTGATAGTATTTTATCACTAGGAGCTATTTCAAGAAAGTTCATAATTCCTTTTCCTTTGTTTGCTCTTAATCCTTCTGGAACATCATATACCTTTGTTCTGAAAACTTTTCCTGAATCAGTGAAAAAGAATAAAGTGTCGTGAGTGTTAACACTCAAGAAGTGTTCTATTTCATCCTCTTCCCTAGTCTTCATTCCTACAGAGCCAATACCTCCTCTCTTTTGTTTTTTATACTCATCAGGATCCATTCTCTTAATGTATCCTCCTTTAGTTAAAGTAATGATTGTTTCTTCTTCGGGAACTAAATCCTCAATAGAAATTTCTCCTGCTTTTCCTGGAATAACAACGGTTCTTCTTTCGTCTCCGTATTCTTCTTTAACCTTTGTAAGTTCTTCTTTAATAACCTCTCTTTGCTTTTCTTCACTTCTTAAGATTAGTTCGTATCCGCTAATAGTCTTCAAAAGTTCCTTAAGCTCGTCTTCTGTATTTTTCTTTTCAAGTTTTGCTAATTGGTGTAATTTAATTTCAAGAATAGCTTCTGCTTGAAGAATTGATAACTCAAATTTCTTCACTAAATTGTCTCTTGCCTCCTCTTTTGTTTTAGAGCCTCTAATTGTTTCAATAACCTCATCTATTCTATCTAAAGCAATAATTAATCCTTCTAAAATATGAGCTCTTTCTTTAGCTTTAATTAAATTAAAATTTGTTCTTCTTACAAGAACCTCTATTCTGTGTTTTAAATATTCTTCTAAAACTTCCTTAAGTCCTAAAACTCTTGGCTCGATTCCGTTTACAAGAGCAATCATATTTAAATGATATGTTTTTTGAAGGTCAGAGAATTTGTATAAAAAGTTAAGAACTTTCTTTGGAATGATTCCTTTTTGAAGATCAATCACAATTCTTAATCCATCCTTATCAGACTCATCAATAATATCTCTTATTCCTTCTATTCTTTTTGTCTGTACTAAATTAGCAAAAGTAGTAATTAAAATTGACTTATCAACTTGGTAAGGGATTTCTGAAACTATTAGTTGGGCTCCGCCCTTCTCTCTTTCTATAATATCAACTTTTCCTCTAGCAATAAAAGAACCTTTTCCTTGTAAATATGCAGATTGAATAGCTTGTTCGTCAAAAATAATTCCTCTAGTAGGAAAATCTGGTCCTTTGATAAATTTAAATATTTCTACTGGTTCAGCCTCTCTGTTATCAACTAAGTAAATCAAAGCATCACAAACTTCATTCAAGTTGTGTGGTGGAATGTTTGTAGCCATTCCTACAGCAATACCGGTAGCTCCATTTAAAAGTAAGTTAGGTATCGGAGCAGGCAATACTTTAGGTTCTTGTCTGGTAGCATCATAATTATCCATCATGTCTACCGTATCTTTATCAATATCCTTTAACATTTCTTCTCCTATTTTTGATAACCTACATTCAGTGTACCTTTGTGCTGCTGGTGGATCTCCATCAATAGAACCAAAGTTTCCTTGACCTTTAACTAAAGGATATCTCAAAGAAAATGTTTGAGCCATTCTAACTAAAGCTCCATAAACAGAAGAATCTCCATGTGGATGGTATTTTCCTAAAACGTCTCCAGTAACAGCGGCTGATTTTCTAAACTTGGCATCATGCCTAGCCCCCATTCCATGCATAGCAAAAAGAATTCTTCTCTGCACTGGCTTCATTCCATCTCTTACATCAGGAAGTGCACGAGAAACAATAACAGACATGGCATAATCAAGATAGCTCTCTCTCATCTCTTTACCTATCTCAACACCTCTTACTTCTCCAATATTATTTAATTGTTCTTCTGGTTTTTCTTCTTTCATAGTTTACTATTTTTTATTCAAAACAATAACTTCCACTTCTTCTAGTTCGTCAAAGTTTTTCTTTTGTGGTTTGTAATAATCTACCCCCTCTTTTCCAGTAGCACCAACTCTTTTCAAGAATAATTCTACGTCATCATAGTCCATAGGGATAACTATAGCAGGCTCTATCTGCTTAATCATCTTTGTCTTGTCCTCTTCTCCTCCATCAATGAATAAAACGTCTATTGACCCTATGCTAGATAATTGCTCTTCTGTAAGTTCATTAATACTTACTCCTCCTAAATGACAAATCTTCATTCCTTCTGCTTTAAATATAAAAATAAGACCCCCTTCTTTTAACGGAATCCCTCTAACATAAACGTCTTTAACTTCATATTCTCCAGCAGCAGAAATTGTAAAAACATTTTCCTTTTTATTATATTCAACTGGACGAGTTAGAACTAAAATACTTGTATCTTTTTTAGGAAAATTAGTATCAATAGGGTCGATAACAATCGAAACCGGGTCCTGGGTTTTTTCGTTAATAATGATTTCGAAACAAGTTTTACCGTACCAATATATTTTCATAAAGATTTAAAATTTAAATTAATTGGAGCGGGCGAGCAGAATCGAACTGCCGTCTCGACCTTGGCAAGGTCGCATAATAGCCACTATACGACGCCCGC
>CAZJOO010000025.1:6585-7803 GCA_964547725.1 uncultured Candidatus Saccharibacteria bacterium | reverse complement strand
CCTTCGTGTTTTCTAATTTTTTCAAGAGCTTTAGCTTCAATCTGTCTTATTCTTTCACGAGTAACAGTAAACTTTTGTCCTACTTCTTCTAAGGTATAAGTAGCTCCGTCTTTTAGACCAAACCTCATTTTAAGTATTTCTTGTTCTCTATCAGTTAAATCTTTAAATATTTCTTCTAAATGTTCTTTCAAAAGACTTCTTCCGGCCTTAATTGCTGGTGATTCTTGTTTGTCATCTTTAATGAACTCTCCCAAAACACTATCCTTATCATCTTCTCCTACCGGAGTTTCAAGAGACACTGCTTTTTGAGATATCTTTTCTAAATATCTAACCTTGTCTATTTCCATTTCCATTTCCGCCGCAATTTCTTCTGTCAAAGGTTCTCTTCCTAAGTTTTGAAGCAATCTTCTTTTGGCTTGAGTATATTTAGTTAAAGTCTCAATCATATGAACAGGAATTCTAATAGTTCTAGCTTGGTCTGCTAAGGCACGAGTGATTGTTTGTCTAATCCACCATGTAGCATAGGTTGAAAACTTAAAACCTTTTCTCCAATCAAATTTTTCTACAGCCCTAAATAATCCCAAATTACCTTCTTGAATCAAATCAAGCAAGGTTAAGTTAGGAGACCTTCCGACATATTTTTTAGCAATAGAAACAACTAATCTTAAATTAGCTTCTGCCATTTTTTTCTTAGCTTCTAAGTCTCCAGCCTCAATTCTTTTAGCTAAATCTTTTTCTTCTTTAGCTGCTATTGGCTTTATTTTTCCTATTTCTCTTAAATATGTTTGAATAGAATCAACGTGAGGAAGTCCAGCAATTGAACGAGATTTTTTTCTAGTCACTTCAGTGTCCTCCTCTAAGTAACCCCTTGATTCCTTTACTTCAATTCCATTAGTTTCAATAAGGGCTAATAGATCTTCTAATTCAGAAACGCTGTCCTCTATATTAGGGAAAAAATACAAAATCTCAGAAAAAGTAATAAAGCCTTTGGCTCTACCCTTCTTTAAAATCTGCTCTAACTTCTCTTCGCTTAGAACTTTTTCTTTTTTTGTCTTTGCTTTAGTTTTCTTTACCATAGCTTTTGTTTATTAAACTCAAATATTCTTCGATTAGTTTTTCTGTTTCTAAAGGATTTTTCTCATTTTTGATTCTTAAACTTAAATCCATTTTTTCTTTTTCTTCAAATATTTTTTTTAAATTAATGAGACAATTTTCTAT
>CAZJOO010000025.1:0-6485 GCA_964547725.1 uncultured Candidatus Saccharibacteria bacterium | reverse complement strand
TCTTCTCTTACCATTAGCTCATCTGCTAATTTCTGAATAAAAAATGATTGCTCTATGCTGTTATCTATTTTTTTAATTTGCGGAAGAAGTTCTTCGATTATCTTTTTCTTGTCATCAACTTTTTCAATGTTTTTATCTAAAAAAGCTTTTCGGAAATAGAAATCCATTATCTTTTCAGCACTGTTAACTATTTCAACCCATTTTTCTTTACCTTGTTTTAAAATTACATCCGCTGGATCTTTTTCTTCTTTTAAATCAAGAACACTTACATTAAATCCCATTTCTCTTGCTAAATCAATAGCCCTCTCTGTTGCTTTCGCTCCGGCACTATCCATATCAAAAGAAAATATTAAATTTGAAGTATATCTTTTAAGAATCTTCAAATGTAATTCTGTCAAAGCTGTTCCAGAAACAGCAACAACATTTTTTGTTCCTGCCTTATGCGCCATGATACAATCAACATTTCCTTCAACTAAAATACACTTATCTTCCTTCCTTATTTCAACCTTAGCTTTATCAATTCCAAAAAGAGCTTTACTTTTATCATACAATAATGTTGCCGGTGTATTTAAATACTTTGCGACATTTTCTTCTTTTCCTAAAATTCTTCCCGTGAAACCAATTATCTCTGAGTTAATATTTACGAAAGGAAAAATAATTCTTGACCTAAATCTATCGCACAAGTTTCCATTTGTTTTCAAAAATGCTAAACCTGCTTTCTCGATATATATTTTGTTATACCCTCTATTTTCTAAAAACTTAGAAAGTTGCTCAAAGCTATTAGGAGCATATCCTACTCTCCAGTCTTTTATTAACTCTTCGTCAAATCCTCTTTTTATCAAATACTCTTTTGCGCTTTCTCCTCCCTTAGAGTTATTAAGATAGTACTCAAAAAACTTTGCTGCTTGCTCTAAAACTTCTCCAGTCTTTTGTCTTTCTGTTCTCTCTTGATTAGTATTACTTTTATTGTATCCTTTTAATTCTACCCCCGCTTTATTTGCTAAAATCTTAAGAGCGTCTCCAAAATCTATTCCCTCTATTTCTTTAACAAATTCAAAAATATCTCCGCCCTTAGAACATCCAAAACAATGCCAAATTTGCTTAGCCGGAGAAACCATTAAAGAAGCAGTTTTCTCATTGTGAAAAGGACAACAGGCCCTGTAATTTGTCCCTGCTTTATCAAGCTTTATGTATCCAGAAATTACATCAACAATATCAAGACGGTTTTTGATTTCTTCTAGTTCGTTCATCAAATAAATACTAGCAATTTAATGACAAAAAAACAAGTTTACTATTAAAAATTAAAAATCGTTCCAATCAGCCAAAATAAGCTCAACATTGATATTATTCTCACCTCTTAAAACTTTTAAATTTAGCGTATCTCCTGGAAGATAGTTTTGTAATATATTTACTAAATTGTTGTCTTGATTTACTTGTTGTCCATCAACTTCTAAAATGATATCTTTTTCTTGAAGTCCAACTTTTTCTGCTGGAGAATTTTTAATAACAGAAGGCTCATCTCCTTCTTCTTGTTCAACAATGTAAGCTCCGTAATCTACAGAAAGACCTAATTCTTCAGAATAATCCTCATCAAGTGTTACATAACGAATTCCAATAAAAGGATAAGAAATCTTTCCTTCTGCTTCAACTTGTGCTAAATCTTTTTTCGCTTTATTTATTGGAATGGCAAAACCTATATTCTCTCCATCTAAAGAAACAGCTGTATTAATGGCAATAACTTCTCCTTTTGAATTCAAAAGAGGTCCTCCGGAATTTCCTGAATTAATTGCTGCATCTGTTTGAATAATATCTTCTAGTTTCTCATAGGCTCCATTATTCCCTTGAGCGAGAACATCTCTTTGAAGTCCTGAAATAACTCCCACAGAAACAGTGTTTTGATACATTCCAAGCGCATTTCCAATAGCAATAGCTGTTTGTCCTAATTTAATAGAAGAAGAATCTCCTAATTTTAAAGGTTGAAAAGATATTCCTTCAGTATTTAATATTTTTAGAATAGCAATGTCTTGGGCTGGATTCTGAGACAATATCTCTACATCATATTCTTCTCCATCATTTGTTAAAATACTATAAACAGCGTCTTCGTCTTCTACAACGTGCTTATTTGTAATAACTAGTCCTTCTTCAGAAACAATAAATCCTGTCCCTGCTCCAATCTGTTCTAAAACATTATCTTCTCCTTCCTTTATTTCATAATAAGGAATAATCTCTAATAGTCCGCCTTCAAAATATTGTTCGTAAATATCATTTGAGAATTTCTTAACGATAACGCTAACCACTGAAGGCATACTTTGCTCGACTGCCGCAATAACCATTCCTTCTTGCTGTGGCTCTTCGATGTAATTATTTTCTTGAATAGCTTCAGTCAAAGGTTTTATGCTTTCAACCCCTTGTCCTATATTAAGTCCTATAAAAACGCTAATGGCTAAAACAAAAGTAAGAAAAATAATATTCCAAGTTTTTTTAAAAAACTTTTTATCTGTTTTATTTTGACTTGTTTCTGGTAATTCGTAAATTGACATGTTTTTTCTTTTTTACTTTATTATAATGATCGAACTCATAATGAACTTTTTCGTTTTTTACAGGCCCTTTTAGATTCATGTACCAAAAGCAGTAAGCATACTTAAAAAAAGTTTTTAAATATCCATCCTGCCTGAATCTTCGAAGGGGCATGTATAGCTTAATATGTTTTATTATACCATACTTTCCAATTTTGCTAACCTTCTTTACAAAATAATGATCTTCTGCAAGTTTTATATCTTCATCAAACCCTCCAACCTTCTCAAACATATCCTTCTTAACCATAATTCCCATTGCCCCCATTGGACTAACCTTTCGCAACAACTTCTGAGGATAGTTATAAAACAAATTCATGGTTGTTTTGTTTAAATAAAGATTTTTTTCTTGTGTGTATATTCCAAAAGAAGCAGCATCTAATTTTTTCTTCTTAAACTGCTCTAAACTTTTTGCAATCATGCCTTTTTTGAAAAGAACATCTGCGTCTAAAAAAAATAATATTTTAGCTGTAGCATATTTTGCTCCATTATTTCTTCCTCTTGCGGGAAGTCCTCCAGCAACAACCTTGCAACCATAATCTGTAGCAATCTTTACTGTTGCGTCTTTAGAACCAGCGTCTGCGATAATAACCTCTATGTTATTTTTTTCGTTTTCTTGCTTTATTAAATCAAGAAGAAAAGGTAACAATTTTTCTTCGTTTAATGTTGGTATGATAATACTTAATTCCATATTTTTTTGGCTTCCTCTACAAAGGATTTATCATTATGTTCTTCTTGCAGATAATACCACCATTCTGCTCCCCAAAAATAAAAAGTATCAAGTCCTGTTTTTTTTGCATATTCAATATTATATTTTAATCTTTCTATATCCATACTTTTAAGCTGTTCTTCTAAAGTAGAATTTTGTATTAACTCTTTCCCCCATGGTTCTGCCTGAAGCTCTAAGCACCAAACTTCTTTATTAAAAAGAGCTTTAACTAAATCTGCTTTTTTCCCATAAGAGATAGAAGGAAGTGGGTAATAAAAATCAGTCTTAATCGGTTCTGACCAAACTCTAGTATACATCGTTATTCCAACAACATCACCCATCTTTGCTGCTTTAAACCAGAAAGACATTTCACCACTGTCAGTTACAATTATTTTGTGAAAATTATCAATTTCTCTCACTAATTCAATTTCTTTTTTAAAAAAATCATTATCTTTCCATGGACCGTTACCATAATTAAAGAAAGGTTCATTTTCAACTTGCCAAGCAATCAAATTGGAATAGTCTTTATATCTATTAGTTACGAAAGTTAGCATTTCTAAAATTTCTTTTTGCTGACCCTCCTTGCTTAATTCTTCTATCCAATTAGGCAAATGATATTCTGGCCATCTTGGAGTCTTCATCCCTATCGCTAGAATAACTTTAACTCCTCTTTTTTGAGCTTCATCCATATAGAAATCAAAATCCGTCATATCAAAAGAATCTTTTTTTTTCTCAATATAATCCCAATGGACAGCTAATTTAATATGGTCTGCTTTTAAATCGTCTAATATTTTTATATAGGTTTCTTTGGGATTTAATCCTAAATCGCTAGCTTGTTTAGGTGAAAAATTTACACCCCAGGCAATATTCTCTGCTTGAGCTTTTTTCCCTGTAAATAAAAAAACACAAATTAAAGAAATAATAAGGATTAAAATAATTAAAATGATCCACAAAATTTTATTCATATTTGAAATTATATCACAAAGCTAAATCGTCAACAAGGCGATTCCAACTGCTATTATTATAATAGAAACAAGCTTCAAAGAAAAAGTTTTCTTGTCAAATTTTTCATTCAAAGTCTTTGAAAAAAATGCAGATATTATAATGGTCATAATTAATAAAAATATGTACTGGACTCCTTTTAAAGCATTAAGCGTAGCAAGCCCTAAAACAGGAACAAGACTGATAGCATAGCTTTGAAGTAAAATCCCTAACCCGCCAGCTGATTGAGCCATTAAGAAAATATTCGCCTTACTTTTTTTAATATTAGTTCTTTTAAAAATATTCTTTCTGAATTTTTTATTTAGTAAAAAGAAAAGAACAACAACGCAAGAAGTTATTCTCATAAAAACTAAACCATTTAAAAAAGGCTCTGTTAAAAAAACTTGCTTTGTTAAAATAACATCTAAAGCAAACAAAGCTGCTGGCAATAAAGAAAACAAAAGCTCCTTTCCTTTTATTTTTACATTTTTTCCACTAGAAGAAATTAAAAATGTTCCAATAATTAAAACAATCAAAGCAACTATGTTTTGCAATGATATTTCCGTAAATTGGAAAAATCCCATACTTAAAAGAAGAATAAAAATTGGCTGAAGCCCTCCCATTGTTGGCACGACCACAGAAACCTCAAATCTCTCCAAGGCATAATACATTGAATAAAGGGCTAGAATGTAAACACCCCCTTCTAGAATTGGCCAAATAAGGATATCTAAAGATGGTAAACTGAAGTCCTTTATAAAAGGAATTAAAAGAATAACTAGTCCACTTAGTAGCCCAACATAAAAAACATAGGACTTAGGATTTTCTTTTCCTTTTAAATAAACCTTGTCTCCAAGCGAAGACAATGCCAAAAAAAAGTAAGCTAGGATTGCAATTATTAACCAGAACATCTTGTGATATTTTTCTTCATGTTTTTAATACCATCTCTTTCTCCTTTGATAAAACCATTCATTGCCATTTCGGCAAAAAATCCTCCATTTATCCAATCAAACAACCAATCGTTTATGTATTCAGGGTTTTGTTCGCTTATACCAAAGCCACTATTCTTTATCCATCTCTTATTAAATTTTTCTTGAGAACCAATTTCTGGAGCAATGATTATTGGAATGGCAAGCATAGCGTAAAAAGAAAGTTCTGATGGCTTTGTCCACAAAATATCTGTCTGCCTTAAAGCTTTATTGAAACTATCGTAATAGGTTGGAAAATCTTTTTCGTAAACTATTTCAATATTACTAATACCCTTAACATTTTTTTCAAATAACTGTTTTGCTTCTTTTCTTATTCCTGCAGAGAAAATCATCCTTATCTCCCCTTTGTTTAGCTTTTCTTTAAGTGCTTTAGCAATTTTTATCGCCATCGGAACTTGTGCCCCAGCTCCTCCAATAGAATACATTATCGTAAGAGGATGATTAGATTTTAGAGGAAGTTCTCCTAATTTGTGATTAATAAGACTATCATATTTTTTAAAATATGCTTTTTTAGGATCTAGGTTAACCAGTCTATTTCTCAAATCTTCTTTTATTATCCTCTCCTTAACTCCAATATTTTCTTCTGGCAAAGGATATCCTGTTAAATATATATTCTCTGATTTTATTCCATAAAGTTTTAGTCTTTCAACCACTCTAATTGTTGGAGCAAAATATTTAATCCTAGTACTTTGAGGATTTAAAGGAGCCCAGCCTCTAGCAATGTCTGTGTCGCAAACAACACAAAAAACATTACAAGGATAATTAAAATACTCAGCCATAAAAGCTACATTAAAGAAAGTTGTTACAAGTGGAATAGCATCTTCACCCAACTTCATGATTAGATGTTTTCCCCAGTTATGTTTCAATAAAGAATAAATAGATTTTTCCACAAATCCCGCCCTAGATAAATCTCTTTTGGGATAAAAATTAACGATTGCCTGAAAACTATCATATAGAGAAAAAATAAAATCACCAAAAATTGGTATATTCTTAAATCGAGAAATAAATTCATAAAAAGAACGAGATCTTTTCCATAACCTTTGATCTTTTTGTGGTATTCCTTTATAACTATTTGCTGAGACTATCTCTCCGTTTTTAGCAATATTTTTTAAAGCATGAGCCGTTCTCTGGTGACCATAACCCATATCTATTGAAACTACCCAAACCTTATTTAGCATTTTATTTTTATTCATCATTTATTCTTTTATTATATTCTATTTGAGAAATATTTCCACC
>CAZJOO010000024.1:257-8042 GCA_964547725.1 uncultured Candidatus Saccharibacteria bacterium | reverse complement strand
ATTATATATTAAAATAAAAATATTTAAAAGCTAATAACAACTTCTGTTACTAAGAAGGCAATATAAACAAAGACTAAAATCCAAGCCTCTTTAACTGAAATTTTCTTTCCACTTAATCCAAAGATAAAGAAAAATACACAAGCAATTAACAAGAAAGCTCTTGCTACAGCAAGACTGTCTAAGTCGTTAATAGTAATAGGGCTAATTAATGATACGATTCCTAAAATAAGAGTTGCGGGAACAATAACGCAACCCATAATATTTCCTAAAAGCATATAACAATTTTCTTTCTGAGAACACTTAAGGGTGAAATAAAGTTCTGGAATAGAGTTTCCGAAACTAACAATGAAAATTCCCACTAAAATAACTGGCATTGATAATCCTACGGCCACTCCTTCAGCTGCCCAAACAATTCCTTGGGCTGCAATAATGATTAAGATAATTCCTCCTAGAGTTTTAAAAATATTTTGAATAAAGCTCAAAAAAGCTTTTCCTAAATCTTGTTTCGAAGAACACTCGTCATCATACACTTTCATAAATCTTTCTTTTTTTGCAAAAAGCCAAAAAATGTAAGTAAAATAAAAGAAAATTAAAAGTATTCCATCTACTCGAGACAAAAGACCATCAAGTGAAAGCATTAAAGGAAGAACAATAGCTCCCAAAGTAAAGAATAAGGTCATGTTAATTGTCCTACTCTCGGTTAAGATGGCTCTTCCCGTTAAAAGAATTGGTAATGCTAAAACAAGAGTAAGATCAATAATGTTTCCACTGATAACATCTCCTAAAGATAGCTCTGGAATGCCTTGAAGGGCTGAAGTAATTCCTACAAACAAGTTAGGTAAAGAACCAAAAAAGGCCATGACTAAAAAGGATAAAACAAACTCTTTCCAGCCTAAATATTTAGCTACACTCATAACTCCATCAACAACCCATTCTCCAGCAAAATAAATTACAATACAAGAGACTATGAAAACGGTAATGATTATAATAAGTGACATGTTTCTTCTTTAAATAAAATTAATTATCTCGTAAATAACTCCTAATAAAAATAAAATAATAAAAGGATAAGCTAAAAATCGTTTCTCTCTATTAACTTTAGCATAAATCAAAAGAATTAAAATACCATCTATGCCAAAGAATAATCCTCCAACAAAAGAAATAACCCCCATAAAACTATTAATTCCTAAAAGAAAAAGAATGACAGGAATTCCACAGGCAAGAACGTTTGCTGTAAATTTCTTTAATCCTAAATCAAACCACAATACTTTTTGAAGTGTCAACTCCGTCGTTACAAAGGAAGTAAATGTTGTTAAAATACCAAACATAATCGCTAAAACTCCAACATTCTTTCCTAAAAACATTCCTAAGCTGTCCAAGGAAGCTTCCGTAACACCTAGTCCACAAACAGACAAAACAAGAAGAGTGAAAAAGGAATAAATTAATATACAAATTAAGAAGGAGATTGAAACGACTTTTTTTAAGCTCTTTTTTTCCTTGTCTAATAGTTCTTCAGCTTCAGGAACAATAGAAATTCCCCAAAGAGAAAATAAGATAGGGCCATAAGGCAATAAAAGAAATTCTGGATTAGTTAAAATATTTAAGTTAGATAAATTAATAGCATCGAGAGAATTAAAAAAGATTAAAAATAAAAAAATAAAAAATAGAACCACTCCGTAAAATTCTATTTTAGAAACTATTTTAATTCCTAAAACTATTACCAAGGCGCCCAAAGAGAAATAAATTAAAGTGGCTAAAAAAACATCTAACCCAGTAATTACGGAAAGAAACTGCCCTCCCAAAATAATATAAGCTAAGATGGAGCCAATGAGTCCAAAAATATTAGAGAAAAGAGCTGCTTTCTTTCCTTTTTCTCCTAAGTATAATTTAGCAAATCCAGGAAGTCTTTTGTGGTCAGGCGACTTCAAGGATATTTCAGCCATCATTAAATGAATAATAGCTGCGAATAAGCCAAGGAAAATCAAATAGAAAAATACAACCAAAAGACCTGTTTTAGCAGCAATCGCTGGCAAGACAAAAAAACCAGCCCCAATAATAGAACCTACTAAAATTGCTATGGAATAAATTTGCTTGCTTATCATAATATCATTCCTCCTGTTAGAAGGTTTGCTAAACTAAGAGTTAAATAATAAAGAAAGTCTAAGGCTGGGGTAAAAAATAAAACAAAAATTAAAATAAAGAATCCATATCTATATAAAAAATCTTGTATCCTGTAGTCTTTCATAAAAGTAAATAGGATATGAGAACCGTCTAATGGTGGAATTGGTATCAAATTAAAGAGAGCAAGTAAAATATTGTAAATTACTGCTAGAGACAAAATTAAAACAAGGCTTTCGGGAAAAATCGGTAAAAACCTAAGTAAAAGACCACAAACAAGAGCAATGCTCAAATTAGCAATTGGTCCGGCAAGAGAAACTTTAAGCTCTCCCCATTTCTTGTCTGTTAAATTATTAAAATTGACTGGAACTGGTTTGGCCCATCCGATAAGAACCGAAGAGCCAATAAAGAATAAAAACAAAGGAAGCATGATAGTTCCTACTGGATCTATATGTTTTAAAGGATTCATACTTAGTCTTCCTTGATTTTTAGCAGTATTGTCCCCTAGTTGATTTGCCATACTTCCATGAGAAATTTCATGGATTACTATTGAAAAAATTAAGACGATAAAACTAGCTATAATTATTTGTATTTCCATATCAAAATATTACCATAATTAAAGTTTTTTAAAAAGACTTGCAATTATTCTATTTTTTGCTATATATATTACTATATGGCAAAAACATGTAAAATTTGTGAAAAGAAATCAGCAATGGGTAGACAATACAAAAAGCTGATTTCAAAATATAATCCTACACCAAAGGAAAGAAAATACCCTAACTTACAATGGGTTACCATTCCAAAAGATGTAACTAAAGATTCTTACAAAGAATTCGCTGGTAAGAAAATTTTAGCTTGTGCTAAGTG
The DNA here is from genome assembly GCA_964547725.1 of uncultured Candidatus Saccharibacteria bacterium. Taxonomy (GTDB): domain Bacteria; phylum Patescibacteriota; class Minisyncoccia; order Minisyncoccales; family Minisyncoccaceae; genus JAAZMU01. The sequence continues at coordinate 5,060 of CAZJOO010000024.1, read as the reverse complement.
CATCAAGGCTTTGGCTAAGGAAAAATAATATTTTTTAAAAAAAGACCTCTTTAAAGGGGTTTTTTATGTACTAAAAAAGACTATTACGATAGTCTTTTTTACGCTCCGCTCAAAATAAAGAAATTCTGTATAAAGTTCTAGTGGGTTTCATACCTCAATCACCAAAGCGATCAAGGAAAAAGAATCCCAAAGAAAAAATGTTCAGAAAACTTTTAATGAGCGAAGCAACTAAATCATACTCATTATTAATCAAAAAAGCAATAACAAAAAAACCTCCTGCAATCAGGAGGTTTTATTTTTATGCGTGATCTTCTTCGTCATCCATTGCCTCTTCCCTTGTTTGATGAATTTTTCCATCAGGATGATTAGCTGGAGAATAAATAGTATAAAGCTTCAATTTTTCAGTTGAAGACAAATTTATAAGATTATGATTAGTTCCAGCTGGAACAACAATGCTTGACCCGTCAGAGATCTCGTGTTCTTCTCCGTTCATAATTACTTTCCCATTTCCAGATTCAATTCTAAAGAACTGATCTACGTTTTCATGAACTTCTTCTCCAATATCCTCATTTGGAAGAAGCGACATAAGAACAAGCTGCATGTGTCTGGCCGTATAAATAACTTTACGAAAATTTTCATTTTCTAAAGTTTCTTTTTCTATATTATTTACAAATCCATTCATATTTTTATTAATTTAATTTCTAATAATAAAATGACCTTTGATTAAGTATACCATTTTAAAAATAAGTGTCAAAGATTATTTTCCAAAAATAATCCTTTCTCGTTAGAATAGAACACAATATCTCCGTTAGTATCAGTTCTTAAAATCTTGACTTTGTTTTCTTCCAGTAAATCTAAAACTCTATCTGCGGGATGACCATAGCTATTTTCCCCTACTGAAATTACCGCACACTTAGGAGAAACTGCTTTTAAAAATCCTTCGCTAGTGGAATATTTAGAACCGTGATGTCCTACTTTCAAAACATCACTTTCTAAATCAAAATTTTGCATTAAATCATCCTCAAAATTAGAAGACAAATCTCCGGTCAAAAGAAACTTTGAATTATTATGAATTAATTTAAAAACAATAGAAGTATCATTTAAATCCTTAGCTTCTCTGAGAGGATTATAAATTTCTAACACCACATCATCTACTAGTATTTTATCAAAAGCATCAACAACAATTACCCTTTCTTCTTTTAGCAATTCTTTCAATTCATCATATAAAGAAGAATCACTTTCAACTCCGGTCCAAACAAAAGCATCAACTTCGTAAGTTTTCAAAACACCAATAAGTCCCCCTAAATGATCTTTATCTGCATGAGTTAAAATTATCATATCTAAACTCTTGTCAAAAGGACTCATGTGCCCTTCCAAACTTTCCAAAACACTATTGCCCGGCCCTCCATCCACCAATATCTGATGCCCCTGTTCTGTCTCAATAAAAATTGAATCTCCTTGGGAGACATCAAAAAAAACAACCTTTAAATCATTGTCCTTATTGAAAATAAAACTGAAAGCAATCACATTACATAAAAATAAAAATAACAAAATGCTTAATACTTTTTTATTCATAGATTACTCCCCCTCCAATAAGTTTTTTATTCTTGTAAAACACAATCGATTGACCATTAGTAACCGCACTCTGAGCTTCTTTAAAAACTGCTTTATTTTTATATACCACGCAAGGAAGTTCTTTGGCCCTATACCTTATCTTCGCACTTGCCTTTATGGGAAAGTTTTCTTCTATAAACCAATTTGCTTTTTTAAACTTAACCTCTTTTTTAAAAAGCAATTCTTTGTTTTTAGTAACGTATAGAATATTCTTTTTTATATCTTTTTTAAATACAAAGAATGGTCCTTGGGATAAATCTAATCCTTTTCTTTGCCCAATAGTATAAAACCAAACACCTTCGTGTTCTCCTAGAATATTTTTGTTCTCATCTAAAATCTTTCCTCGCCTTACTTTAATTTTCTTTTTTAGAAAATCAGTAGTCTCTCCTTCTATGAAACAAACCTCTTGAGATTCTTTCGAAGTTTCTATGTTTTCTTTTTTAATTATTTTTTTAACGTTTTCTTTTTTTAAATCTCCTAAGGGGAATAACAGACTTTTTATTTTCTCTTTAGGCATTTGCCAAAGAAAGTAAGACTGGTCCTTTGTGTTGTCATCTGCTTTAAACAAAAAGGATCCTCTTTTTTTTATATAATGCCCAGTCGCAATAAAATCAGCTCCTCTTTTTTTTGCTTCTTTTAAGAATAATCCAAATTTAATTTCTCGATTACAACAAACACAAGGATTAGGAGTAATCCCCTTTTTAAAATCTTGTATAAAATTAGTTATTATTTTTTCTTTAAATTCTTTCCTAAAATCAAAAACTAAAAAAGGTATTTTAAAACCTTCTGCAATTTTTTTAGCTCTTTTTTGATCTTCTGAAAAAAGATTAGAAAGAAGCATAAAAACACCTGTCACATCGTACCCTTTTTCAAGCAATATTTTTACGGCCATTGTTGAGTCTACCCCCGAAGACATTCCAACAAAAACTTTTTTCTTCATGAGTTTAAGAAACTTTTAATAATTAATTCTGTGGCCTCTTTCTCTGAAAGACCTCTCATCCTTAAATACATTAATTTTTCTTCCGATATTTTTCCAATTGAAGCTTCGTGAGTCAGCTCTGCTTTATTTGAACTACAAACAATACCTGGAATAGAAGTTATTTTAGATTTCTTATCCACGATTAAACCAGAACATTCAAGGTGCCCCTTAGACTCATCCTCTCCGTACATAAAACTTTCCGACTTAAAAATTCCGGCATTATCTGCCATCATCTTTATTCTTAAATCAGCACTTGATTTTTTACCTTTCAAATAAACATCCTCTCTAGTTTCTACCTGAGCTCCGTTACTCTGATTGATAATATTAGTTTTTAATTTTGCATTTTTCTCAAGGAAAAACTGATAATTTGCCTTAAAATCGTCCCCTTTTCTCCAAGAATTACCTTGTAAATATTCTAAAACACTATTTTCTTTAATTACAATTTTAGCTAAAGCAACATGCCTTCCTTTAATTTCTTTTGTTGACCTGCAGACAGAGGACAATTTAACATTCAATCCTTTTTCAATAAAAATTAAATTACTCATTTCTTGTAAAATGTTTTTCGATTGAATTTCTACAAGAGTACTCAATTGTTTGGAAACAGATTTTTGAATCCATAGGAAAAACCCTTGCTTTGGCTTTTTAATAAAATACTCATGAGTCCACTCAAATTTTTCCCAAGCTAAAAAACTAGGCAAAAGAATAACTCCCTCCACTTCTTCGGTTCCTTTTATCTTATTATCTATCTGATAAAAATTTGGTGCATTTTCTGCATTTTTCAAAATCATACTTCTTAACTGTTTTTAAAACTGTTCTATAATCTTCATTTTTCCCAACAATTTTTCCATCAATAATAATATTAGTTCTTGTGGGTTTTAATAAATCTAAAATATCTCCATGATGAGTAATTATCAAAACCGCGACTCCTCTATCAATAAAGTATTTTTTAATAATATCAGCCACTTGTCCTATTTTTTTAATATCAAGACCAGAGTCAATTTCATCTAAAATGACAAGTTTTAAATTAAGAGAAGTTAGTTGCATTAACTCTGATATCTTTTTCTCTCCACCAGAAAATCCTTTGTTTACTTGTCTTAAAAAAAGTTTTTCCTCTTTAAAATAGTTTTTATTATCCGCGATACTTTCCATAAAATCTTTCATTTTAAGTCCTTCTATTTCAGGCGCGTTTTGAAAAGCCAAAGCAATTCCTTTTTTTACTCTTTTTTCTGGAGAAAAACTCTCAATATTTTCTTTGTCAAATAAAACTTCTCCAGACTTAACAGCAATTCTTAAATCCCCTGCGATTACTTTAGCAAGAGTACTTTTTCCACTCCCATTTGGCCCCAAAAGAGCAACAACTTCCCCTTTATTAATATAAAAATCAAGGGCATCCAAAACTTTTCTGCCCTCAATCTCTACGTTTAAATTTTTGATTTCAAGTAAACTCATATTAAAAAGACATACTTTCGCTGTCGTCCTCCTCCTTTGCTTCTTCTCCGAATATGTCTTCAGTCTCATCATCTTCTTCTAAAACTATTGCTCCGTAAGGACAAACATTTTCTCCTCCAGCGCGAATAAGCTCAGCTTCATCAATGATTTCTGCCTTATTATCAGTTCCAATAATTATTCCTTTTGGGCAATTAATAGTACAACCACCACATCCCAAACATTTATCTTTGTCTATTTCAAACATGTTATTTATTCTTAAAGTTATTAATTGCTTTTTCTATTTCTTTTTCAGCTTCTTCTCTTCCTACAAATCCAGTTACTTTAACCCATTTATTTGGTTCCATTCTTTTATATATTTCAAAAAACTCTTTTATAGAATTTCTCTCAAACTCAGTTAAATCAGAAACATCATTAATGTGAGCAAAGCTTGGATTTATTTTTAGAGCAGGAACAGCAATAATCTTGTTATCAATTCCTCCCTCATCTTCCATGGTAAGCATTCCAATAATTCTTGACTTAACTAAACAGCCAGGAAAAGTAGCTTCGTTTGTTAAAACCACAGCATCAAGTGGATCTCCGTCTGAAGAAATAGTATTTTCTATTAATCCATACTCAAAAGGAAAATAAACTGGACCATAAATAGTTCTATCTAACTCTATTCTCTGTGTTTCTTCGTCTCTTTCATATTTTTGACGACTTCCTTTAGGAATTTCTACAAATATTTTAATTTCCATACAATAAAAATTTAATGATTATATTTA
>CAZJOO010000024.1:0-235 GCA_964547725.1 uncultured Candidatus Saccharibacteria bacterium | reverse complement strand
TCAAAAGTCATTATTATACTAATAGCAAAAAGCATAAAAATGATAAAACCGATAACTAAATCTCTTTTTAACATATTTTTATTCTCCCTTTTTTTCTCTAAGCATTAAATCTGCTAGAGCTTTTCTAGGATCTTTATTATGATATAGCATCATGTAAACTTGGCTTGTAATTGGCATTTCTACGTTAAATTTTTTACTTAAATTATAAACCGCTTCTGTGGTAGTTGCTCCTTCA
>CAZJOO010000023.1:0-8605 GCA_964547725.1 uncultured Candidatus Saccharibacteria bacterium | reverse complement strand
CAGTGTTTGAAAAAGACTGAGCTTTGGCAAAATTAGCTTTGTTAATTGAAGAACTCACAGAAACGATAATCACTCCCGCTAAAATACCAATAATAACGATAACTACAAGTAGTTCAATTAATGTAAATGATTTTTGTTTCATTCTTAGAATATTATTAATTATTTTATTAAATAATACCATGTAGGTTTTAAAAATGCAATTTTGTGGTCAGTAGATTTTTTTTTATTGTGTGTTATAATATAAAAATATGAATGATTTACTTCAAGTTTTTTTTCTTTCAATGACGCCAATATGTGAATTGTCTGGTTCTATTCCAATGGGAATAGCTATTTTTCACATTCCTATTTGGCAAGTATTTATCGTTTCATTATTAGGAAATACTGTTATTCCTTTTTTTGTTTTGAATTTTTTAGAAATAATTACCACTTTTTTATCTAGTCATTCTAATTTTTTTAAAAAAATAATTAATTGGTTTTTTGAAAAAACAAGAGTGAAGCATTCTAAAAGTTTTGAGACTTACAGGGATTTAGCTCTTTTTATTATTGTAGCCTTACCTTTTCCTTTTGCGGGTACTTGGACAGCTTCTGTTTGTGCATATCTTTTTCAAGTTCCTTTTAAAAAAGCCATTTTTTTAATTATTATAGGAAATACAATAGCCGCGATTATTATTGTTTTAGCCACATTAGGCATTATTAATATCAATATATGAAAAAAATTATTATAGGAAATTTTAAAATGAATCCTTCCTCCAAAAAGAAGGCTTTAGTTCTTTTCAAGGCTTTTGACATCAAGACAAATAATTTAGTTGTCTTGTGTCCTCCTTTTCCTTTCCTGCAAAAAGGAGATAATTATATTTTAGGAGCTCAAAACTGTTCTTCAAATAATGAAGGAGCTTACACAGGAGAAGTTTCTTCTAAGATGTTAAAAGACTTGGGTTGCAAATACGTAATTATTGGACACTCAGAGCGAAGAGAATTTTTCAACGAAAGTGATAAGGAAATTAATGCAAAAATTAAAATCTGTTTAGAAAATAAATTGAAACCTATTTTATGTGTTGGTGAGAAATTAGGTGAAGACAAAAAGATTGTTTTAAAAGCTCAGCTAAAAGAAGGATTAAAAGGAATAAAAGAAAAAGTTATTATTGCTTACGAACCTATCTGGGCTATTGGCACAGGAAAGACTTGCAAGAATGAGGATATTCTAGACAGTTTTAATTTTATCAAAAAGATAGTTAAGGATAGTTTTGTTTTATACGGAGGTAGTGTTAATAGTAAAAATGCCAAAGAAATTATTAACATTACGGATGGAGTTTTAGTAGGAGGGGCATCAATTAATAAAGAAGAGTTTTTAAATATAATAAAATGAAAGTTTTAAGTTTTAAAGAAACAAGGAGTTTGCTCGAAAAATATAATATCAGTATCGATGGAACAGAACTGTTTACTGAAGAAAAGAAAGCGCTTGCTTATGCTAAAAAGATTGGCTATCCAGTTGTTTTAAAAGTTTTTGGGAAAAAGATAATTCACAGCACTGAGCAGAATGCGGTTATCGTAAATATTCAAGACGAAAAAGAATTAGAAAAAACTTTTAATCATTTAGATAAAAAGTTTAAGGAAAAAGAAGGTATTCTTGTTCAAAAACAATTCAAAGGAAAGGAGCTTGTAATTGGTCTTAATTATGACCAAACTTTTGGACCAGTTATTATGGTTGGACTTGGAGGAATTTTTATTGAAGTTTTAAATGATGTTTCTTTTAGAGTTTGTCCGATAAATAAAAAAGAAGCTTTAGATATGCTTAAAGAATTAAAGAGCTTTAAAACTTTAATGGATTTTAGAGGAAGTAAAAAAATTGATTTAGATAAGTTCATTGAACTACTTTTAAATTTATCTAATTTAATAGTAAAAGAAGAAAACATTCATTCACTTGATTTTAATCCCGTTTTTGCAAGTGATTCAGAAATAAATATCGCTGATCTTTTAATAATTACAAAATAAAATGCTTAAATATATTTTTAATCCAAAATCAGTTGCTCTTATCGGTGCTTCCAATGAACCAAAATCAGTAGGAAGCGGTATCGCTTTAAACTTACTTAAAAGCAAAAAGAAAATCTTTTTTATTAATCCTAACTCAAAAACTATTTTAGGTAAAAAATCATATTCTTCTATTTTAGACATAAAAGAAAAAGTTGATTTGGTAATTATTGCTGTTCCTGGAAGAATTGTTAATTCTGTTGCCATTGAGTGTGCACAGAAAAAAGTAAAAGGAATTATTGTTATCTCTGCTGGATTTTCTGAGGTTGGCAATACAAAAGAAGAAGAGGAATTAAAAATGATAACCAAAGAAGCAGGCATCGAACTTATCGGACCTAATTGTTTAGGGGTTATTAATACAAAAGACAGTTTGAATGCTTCTTTCGCTCCTTTTACTCCTAGTAAAGGAAACATTGCCTTATTATCTCAATCAGGAGCTATTTTAGATGCGATTATTGATATTTCTAGAAATGAGAACTATGGATTTTCAAAAGTAGTTTCTTATGGAAATGAAGCTGGGGTAGATTTGTCAGACTATTTAGAATATCTAGCTACTGATAAAGAGACTAAAGTAATTATGATGTATCTTGAAGGAATAAATAAGAATGGACGAAAGTTTCTAGAAGTCGCTTCTCGAGTTTCTAAAATAAAACCAATCATTGTTTTAAAATCTGGAAAAACAGAGTCTGGAAAGTCTGCTGCCTTAACTCATACTGGTTCGCTTGCAGGAAACAGTAAAATATATAGTGCTGTTTTCAAGCAGGCAGGTATTATTGAAGTTGATTCTTTGGAAGAATTATTAAGTACCGCAAAAGTTCTTGGCTTTTATGATAGATGTAAAAATGGAGTAGGAATTATTACTAACGGAGGAGGATTCGGAGTTCTTGCTGTAGACTATTTGGATTTAGAAGGTATTAAAGCTCCAAAGCTAGAAAAAGAAACTTTGAAAAATTTAGAAGCTTTAGAAAAAGTAAAGACAAAGAATAATCCTTTGGATGTTTTAGGTGATGCCTTAGCTAATAGATATGAAATTGCTATGAACTCATTATTGCAGCAAAAAAATATTCATTCACTCCTTGTTATTCAAGGAATGCAAGTAATGACAGAACCAGAAAAAACTGCTAAAATAATCGTAAAGATGAGAAAGAGATATAATAAACCAATCATTTGTTCTTTTATAGGAGGCGACTCTTTTAAAAAAGCGATTAAAATTGTTGAGGATAATAAAATCGTTAACATGCCAGAAATCAAAAGAGCAGTAAGTGTAATAAAAAATTTAACTTATGAAAAATAAAAAAGGTTTTTTGTCTGTTTTTTGGATTAACGTAATTTTTGCAATGTTATTCCTTTCAATAGGCTTATACGTAATATTTAAAGATAATAATCCATTTAATTAAAAACTATGAAAAAAGAAAAAATCCTTTGGTTTTCCGAAGTCAGAAAAGTTGATGTTGCTAAGGTAGGAGGTAAGAATGCTTCCCTTGGTGAAATGTATTCATTACTAACACAAAAAGGAATAAATATTCCTAATGGTTTTGCTACAACAGCAGAAGCTTATCGTTATTTTACTAGTTATAACAAGATTGATGTTAAGCTTGAAAAACTTTTCAAAAACCTAGATTTAAAGAAATTAGAAAATGTTCAGAAGGCAGGTAAGCTTGCGAGAAAATGGATTTCTAGCGGTAAATTCCCAGAAGATTTAGAAAAAGATATTCTTATTGCTTACAAAAAACTAGAGGAAGAATATGGCAAAAACGTTGATATCGCTGTTAGATCATCTGCTACAGCTGAAGATTTGCCAGACGCTTCTTTCGCAGGACAACACGAATCTTATTTAAATGTTTCTGGAGAAAAAGCACTCTTGAAAGCAGTTAAGAATTGTTTTTCTTCTTTGTTTACAGACAGAGCAATTTCTTATAGAAGGGAAAAAGGATTCAAACAGCTAGAAGTTTATTTGTCAGTTTGTGTGCAGAAAATGGTAAGATCTGATTTAGCTTCTTCTGGTATTATGTTTACAATTGATACAGAAACTGGTTTTGATAAAGCGGTTGTTATTAATTCTATTTGGGGTATTGGAGAACTAATTGTAAAAGGAAGAATTACTCCTGATAAATTCTTTGTTTTTAAAAATACTTTGATGGATGGATACAAGTCTATTATTTCTAAAAACCTTGGAAGAAAGAGTAGAAAATTAATTTATTCTCCAAAAGGTGGACTAAAGGAAGTTGCTGTACCAAAGAAAGATCAAACCATCATGTCTCTTACAGACGAGGAGGTTATAACTTTAGCTAAATGGGGTTGTGCGATTGAAAAACACTATAACAACGCTCAAGATATAGAATGGGCTAAGGACGGAAAAACAGGAAAGTTATTTATTGTTCAATCAAGACCAGAGACAGTTCATTCTAACGAATCGGGACATTTTTATACTGAATATTTAATTGATTCTGCTAAAGAGCCAGTTTTGTATGGAGTTGCGGTTGGAAATAAAATAGGAATAGGAAAAGTGAGAGTAATTCTTGACCCTAAAGATATGAAGAACTTTAAAGAAGGAGAAGTTCTTATTACAAAAATGACTGACCCAGATTGGAATAGTATTATGACTATTGCCGGAGCAGTAATTACTGACGAAGGAGGTAAAACTTGTCATTCTGCTATTATTTCAAGAGAACTTGGAATACCTTGTATTGTTGGAACCAAAGACGCTACAAAGACATTTAAGACAGGAGATATTGTTACTGTGGATTGCACTCAAGGATTAGGTGGAAGAATTTTTAAAGGAAAGATTCCTTACACTTCAAAGAGATATAACTTAGATAAGATACCTGATTTAAAAACAGATATTTGTTTAAATATTGGAGCTCCAGATATTGCTTTTCAATATTCTTACTTGCCAGTTGATGGAGTAGGTCTTGCTAGAGAAGAATTCATTATCGCGAACAAGATTATGATTCATCCTTTAGTTTTATCATATTATGATAAAATGAAGTCTAAGCTTTCTAAGGACGAAAAAAATAAAATAGAGGATATTACTTTTGGATATACAGACAAAAAGAAATTCTATGTTGATAAGCTAGCTGAAGGAGTTGCTCAAATTGGAGCTGCTTTCTATCCAAAGAAAGTAATTGTTAGATTCTCTGATTTTAAAACTAACGAATATAGAAACTTAATTGGAGGAAGATTACTTGAAGGGGAAGAACAAAATCCAATGATGGGATTTCGTGGCGCTTCAAGATATATAGATCCAGAATTCCAAAAAGGTTTTAAATTAGAATGTGAGGCAATTAAAAAGGCAAGAGAAGAGTTTGGACTAAAAAACATTTGTGTTATGGTTCCATTCTGTCGAACTCTTGAGGAAGGAAAACAAGTTAGAGATTTAATTACTAAATTTGGGCTTACAGATAAAAAAATGCCTGTTTATGTGATGTGTGAGATTCCAGCAAACGTTATTCTTGCTAATGAATTTTTAGATATATTTGATGGTTTCAGTATTGGTTCAAACGACTTAACTCAGCTAACCTTAGGTTTAGATAGAGATAATGGAGAATTGTCTCATATTGGAGACGAAAGAAATGAAGCGGTTATGAAATTAATTGACCAAGCCATTACTACTTGCAAAAAAAGAAAGAAGTATTGTGGGCTTTGCGGACAAGCACCTTCAGACTATCCTGAATTCGCTGAATTTATTATGAAAAAAGGAGTTTCCTCTATTTCATTGAATCCTGATTCTGTAATTAAGACCATAATTAGATTAGGCAATTTGAAGAAAAATAAAAAGTTTATTATATGGTAAACAAATACGACGTTATAACTTTTGGTTCGGCGACTTGGGATATTTATCTTTCTCCTGAAAAAATGAATGTTATTTCTGATAGTATTTTTCCGTCAGGTAAAGCCGTTGCTTTTAATTTGGGTTCAAAAATAAATTTAAAAGAAACCCAATTTAATATTGGTGGCGGAGGAGTTAACACAGCCTTTACTTTTAAAAATCAAGGTTTTAAAGTCGCTTATATCGGCTGTGTTGGAAATGATGTTCTTGGAAATGAAATAATTTCTAAATTAAAGAAAGAAAGAATAGAAACTAAATTAATTCAAAAGACAGAAAAAGCTTCCACTAACTGTTCGATAATTTTTAATCACAAAGGACAAGACAGAACTATCTTGAATTATCGAGGTGCTTCAGAGCATCTATCTAAGTTTTCTTTTCTTCGCGCAGAATGGTTCTACCTAGCTCCACTTTCAGGAAAGCTTGCTAAGTTAACGCAAGAAATTATTGATTACGCTTTTGAAAAAAAGATAAAAATTGCTTTCAATCCAGGAAACGCTCAGCTTAAACTTCCTAAAAAAGTTTTAATGAATATGATTAAAAAAGCAGATGTTTTGCTTTTGAATCAAGAAGAAGCAGCCCTTTTAACTAATAATGAATTTAAGCAAGAACAGAAAATTATTGAAGATTTGAAGAAAATTCATTCGGGTATAGTGGTTATAACTAAAGGAGATAAGGGAATTGTTTTAATAGACAAAGACAACAAAGTAATTGTTAAAAGAATAAAACCAATTAAGTCTATTGATAAGACTGGAGCTGGAGATGCTTTTGGTTCTGCTTTTGTTGCAGGATTAAAAAAATATAATGATATTGAAAAAGCTATAAGCTTGGGATTAAAGAATTCAGCTAGTTGTGTTAAAAAACAAGGATCAACTAATGGACTATTATGAAAACTAAGTCATTTACTTTAATTGAATTACTAGTAGTTATTGTTATCATCGGAATCTTATCAGGAGTAATTATTGTTTCCGTAAGTTCTTCAATTAACAAAGCTAACTTCGCTAAAGCTCAGGCTTTTTCAAACACTGTTCAGAATGAACTTCTAGGAGACTTAGTCTCTGAGTGGACTTTTAATTCTCCAGCAGTTTCTGGAAAAACAGAAGATACTTGGGGCAACAACGACGGAACGGTCTATGGAGGAGCAACCTACAAAACGAAAGCAGATGGAGTATGCGTTTACGGCGGGTGCTATTTTTTCGATGGAACGAATGACTATATTGATTGTGGTAATGGTAGTAGTTTAGGTATAGCAGATAAAATTACTATTAGTGCATGGGTCAAACCAAGTGTTTTAGGGAATAGGGCTATACTGTCCAAATGGGGGACTGGTTCGCAATTTCTTTTTTCTCTTTACGAAAATAAATTAACACTAGAATCGCCAGATAATGTTTTTTATTATTCAAATTCAGCCCCAATTGTTAATGAGTGGAATTTTGTAAATATTACATTAGACGGAACAAATATCAAACATTATATTAATGGAAAGTTTGATAGGGTTCAGGCACAACAACATACATTGCAATTCGCCCAAACAAGTAATTTCTTAATAGGATCTTTGGTGGGAGCTTCTTGGTGGTTTAATGGTTTGATAGATGATATTCGTGTATACAGTAAAGCATTATCTTCGGCTCAAATAAAGCAGCAATATGTTGCTGGATTAGATTCTTTATTATCTAAAAACCTAATTTCGCAAGAGGAATATAATCAAAAGTTAAATAGTTTAGCTCATGGAAACTAAGTCATTTACTTTAATTGAATTATTGATAGTGATTGTAATAATTGGAGTTCTCTCCGGTATTATTATTATTTCTACAACATCTTCAATCAGTAAAGCTAACTTTGCCAAAGCTCAGGCTTTTTCAAACACTGTTCAGAATGAACTTCTAGGAGACTTAGTCTCTGAGTGGACGTTTGATGAAGGAAACGCACAAGATACTTGGGGGAATAATGATGGAACTGTCATCGGAGGAGCAACTTATCAAAACAAAGCTTCGGGTAATTGTGTTTATGGTGGGTGCTATTCTTTTGATGGAAATAATTATATTAAAATCGATAATTATAATTCTTTTGATTTTACTCAAATAACTTTATCTGCTTGGGTAAAAACTTATGCGTCTCCGCCATTAGATTGGTCAACAATTATAGCAAAAGGATCCCAGGGGGATAATAATCATTTTTGGTTGATGTATAGGAGCAGCTCTTTTCGTTTAGAATATGGAAACGGATCTATTAGAACTAGTGCTATTAGTAATGTAATTATTCCACAAATTGGAACATGGTATCATGTTTTAGGGACTTATGCCAATGGGGTTGGCTACATTTATATAAATGGTGTCTCGGGAGCACCACAAACTTCGCTAAATGGAGATTTGGGAACAAATGATTTGAATTTAACTATAGGAAGAGCTTCTTATGTGGATGCATATTATTGGAATGGACTAATCGATGATGTTCGTATTTATAAAGCCGCCTTGTCGACTTCTAAAATTAAACAAGAATATATCGCTGGATTAAATTCACTACTCGCAAATAATAATATTTCAAAAGAAGAGTACGATCAAAGATTAAATAACTTAGCCTATGATAAAGAATAAATCCTTCACTTTAATTGAACTACTTGTAGTTATTGTAATCATCGGAATCTTAGCCGGTGTCATTATTGTTTCTACGTCGTCTTCGATTAGTAAAGCTAACTTTGCAAAAGGACAAGCTTTTAGTAATACTGTTCAGCAAGAACTTCTTTTGAACTTA
>CAZJOO010000022.1:0-10418 GCA_964547725.1 uncultured Candidatus Saccharibacteria bacterium | reverse complement strand
GTTGCTACCGTTGTTTCTGTCGCACGAAGAGCAAAAAATATATTTGAAAACAGTTCGGACATAGCTGGAAAAAGAGCATTTTTAAATTATTTACTTCAGAACCCTACTGTAAAAGACAAAAAGCTTATTTTTCAATAGCTTCTCCCTTTGATTCAGTATTAGAATTGGCTGATAGTTCAAATTGGCTGTGGGACTAGGATTCGAACCTAGATTAATGGGACCAAAACCCATCGTCCTACCATTAGACGATCCCACAATAGAACTTTATTATCTTAATGTATTTCATTTAAAAAATCAACTATTTCTTTGATTGATAAAAATAATCAACTAAAGCTAATTCGAAAGGAAGCTGTGGAATAGAAGAATATTTTCTTTTATTCTCTGCCTCTAAGAATAGATTTAGGATTGTTTTTAAATCTTCTCCTTCAAGCTTTTCAGCTTGTTCCGTCATCTTTTGTTTTGTCTCCCCAGTTTCTCCTACCGCAATTTCATCTATTAATCCCCCGTTAATCTTTAAAATCAAAAGTTTTCTTAAGTAGTTCGTAATCGTCTTACTAAACTCTTCTAAGTTAATTCCTCTTTCAACGTTCTCATTCAAGTACTTTATCGCCATAGGAATGTTCTTTTCAATTAAGAAGTCTGTAAATTCAAAAACAAGAGTTAAATCAACCACTCCCAGTATTTCTTTAACGTCTTCTATCTTAATCTCATTAGAAGAAGTAAAATTCAAGATTTGATCAAGTAATCCTTCGGCGTCACGCAAAGAACCTTCAGAAGAAGCTGCAATCATTTCTAAGGCTTCTTTTTCTACTTTAATGTTCTCTTCTTTAGCAATCTCTTCTAATTTAGAAACTATTTCTTTGATCGTTAGTTTATAGAAATCAAATCTTTGACATCTAGAAGCAATAGTAGAAATCATCTTATGTGCCTCAGTGGTTGCAAGGATGAACACAACGTATTCTGGTGGCTCTTCTAATATCTTCAAAAGAGCATTAGCAGCATCTTTTGATAATTGATGAGCCTCATCCAAAATTATCACCTTATACTTCAATAAATTAGGTTTGTATCGTATAGAATCTCTAAGAGATCTAATATCATCTATTCCTCTATTAGATGCAGCATCTATTTCAATAATATCAACAGCACTTCCCTTGCTTATCTCTAAACAAGAAGTACATTCATTACATGGTTCAAAACCTTTACGGTTTTGACAGTTTATCGCTTTTGCAAAAAGACGAGCCATGGTTGTCTTTCCTGTTCCTCTGTGCCCAGAGAACAAATAGGCATGAGCAATCTTTCCAGACTCAATTTCATTTTTTAATGTTTGGATAACATGGTTTTGCGCAGTAAACTCGCTAAATCCTTGAGGACGATATTTTCTATATAATACTTGGTTCATATTTCTATTCTACTATGCTTGAAATTAAAAATCAACCGCTAAATAATTGACAAGGTTGTTGTAATAACCCATAGTTTAAGAAGTGATTTATCATGTGCATTTTTTGCAAAGTACTTTCATTCTCAGAAGACTTAAAAGTTACCGCCCGCTACTCTTTTAATGGAATAGAAATTGAAGGTGATTTTTCTAAAGAATCTTTAATTAAGGCCATGAATGGCTGTACGGAATTCAAAATTTCTATGTCTACTGATAAAGATGAAAAAACACATCTTTTCCTTGAGCCAATTAAAAAGGCTAATTAAGAAAACGTCTGACCCTCTAGTTATTACTAGAAATCGTGGGTCTTTTTTTTATAAAACCTTGAAATAGCAGAAAATTATGCTAATATGCAGACGGTAAAAATGTACGAAAATGACAAGTTTGAAATAACGGCTAAAACATTTTCATTTAGCACAAAAGAGAGTGTTAAAGATTTTGTCCGCATGGCAAAAAGACCAGGCGTCCACATTAGAGCTTGGAAAATGGGTCTTTCGAAAGAAAGTGAATGTTTGTTTTTTCAACTAACATCTTCCCGAGATATAAGAGTCTTTGAAGTTGATTCACTATACTTCAAAATATCTTCTTTGCCAAAAAAGAATCTCGATGTTTTCTTTACTTCAACGCAAAAAGAAAATGCTGTGATAAAACTGACTTCAAAAACTAACGAAAAAAATGAAGAATGGCTAACCTTTGAAGTACTCTCTTAAAGACCTTTTGAAAAATAGGTCTCTTTTTTTATAATCTTGAAAAATCAGAAAAATATGCTACTATACAGACGGTAAAAATGTGCGAAACAAGTTCTCGAATCAAAATAACTCCTGAAATGCTCTCGTATATATCAGCGCTCAAAAAAGGAACTAATTCTTTTAAGCAAGAAGATTTATATATTGAGCTAGAAGAAGGAGACGACGTTTTGGTTTTGAAAGTAACAGAAAGCTTTGTGGAAAAAGCTTTAACATGTTTAGTTGGAAAAGTTTCAACATATTCCGTGCGTTTAAAAAAAGAAAATTTTCCAAAAGAAAAAGAAGAAGCTCTTCATGGATTCATAGAAGGAGCAAATTCTCATGGATTAAATTTGTCTATTGCACCCGATAATGAAGGAGTCGTGTGGCTAACTTTCATGGTAAAAATGCCTAAGGAGCAATTAACAAAAACGTAAGACCCTCTAGCTTTTACTAGAAATCGTGGGTCTTTTTTTATAAAACCCTTGAAATAGCAGAAAATTGTGCTAATATGCAGACGGTAAAATGTGTGACAATTGCAAGCTCAGAATAACTTCTGTAAAGTCGTTCATCTCTGGAAAAGGAAACCTCTCTGATTTTATTGAAAAATCAAAAGAATCCAATACCTCAATTAAGGTATGTAAACATTTTCTTTCGAGGAATGAAGAAGAAGTAATCTTCCAATTAATGGGTTATGGACTTTCAATATCTTTCGAAATTGAAAATTTACCCCAAGAAGATCTCGACGCTTTCTTTGCTTCAGCAAAAAAAGAAAACGCCGCGATAACGCTAACTTCCGAAATTGACGGCAAAGAAGAATGGTTAATCTTCAAAGTAGTCTTTCCTGAAAACTGAATTCTGAAAACGTCTGACCCTCTAGCTTTTACTAGAAATCGTGGGTCTTTTTTTATACAAAAAAACTGAATATGAATTCAGTTATGAGGACTCTTTTTTTCCCAAGCAATTGTCGAAACAATTAAGCTAATGAACGCTAAAACGAAAGCTGTTCCAAGATTAATTAGTCCAAGCATTCCTAGATAAAGAAAAGCAGCGAATCCTATCATTCCAACAGTGGAAATAAACGAAAGAACAAACGACATTTTTTAAAACCTCTGACTAGAGACTATCAAAATATATAATCTTTTGTCAATTAAACCTCGCTAATTACATCAAAACCTTTGTAGCTTCCAGTAATGGCTATTCCTATTATTTTCCCTTTGTTGATTTTTGCTTGTTTGATTTTTTTAGCCATAATATTCAAAGTAGACCCGGAACCAACCGCATCATCAATAATTAAAATATTACCGTAAAAACCTTTGTCGTTTACAAAAAAAGTACTCGCCGCGTTTTTAACCCTATCCTCAATTTTGTTAAGAGTTTTTTGAGGCACAGCGATGTCTAACTTTATTTTAACAACCTTTATTTTTTTCAATCCAAGGTTTAGATTTTTCTCAAGTTCTTTCATGAACTGAGTCTCTCTTTTAACTGTTGGAGGAATAAAACAAACAGCATCAATGTTATATTCTTTGATAAGACTAAGAATTCTATCTTTTACCCACAAAGAAAGACTTTTTATTAATTTCTTATCTTGACTTTGCTTGCTATAAAGCAATAGTTTTCCCAGCTTTGTTTTTCCAAATCTTTCTATCGAGTAAAAATCTAAATAAAATATTTTATTTAAAAAAATCTTATCAAAAGAATCTTTAATTTTTTGAGTCCCATCAATTAATCCAGACTTTAGTCTATACTTATCATATTTTTTCAAAGTATTAACATACTCTTTTGCTGTTTTGTTTGGCTCTAATTTGTTAGAAGAACACCAAGAAACAAAACCTTCAACCCCTTCTTTTATTTTTCCAATAGAAGTTATGAATAGAAAGTTTTCATTAATTACTTTTTTAATATCTTCACTGAAAGTAATATTAAAATTATCTTTCTTGTCTTCATTTATAATGTAAAAAACACGAGGAGGAGTTCCTATTTTTGTAAGGAAATTATTTTCTATCAAATATTTAAGATGCAAAAAAATAGCCTGTTTTGAAATGCAAATATACTCAACGAGATCTTTCGCAGAAACAGATCCTCTCTCTTTAACGTATTCAACAATTTTTTGTTTTGTGGTTTCCATTGCTCAAACAATATGATGTTTACTATTGACTGTCAATAGTCAATAGTCAATAACTATCAATTTGACAAAATAAATAAATAAGATATTATTATTTTAATGAATTTCAAAACCAGTACAACTTGTTGTTGCTGTCTAACTCTTTAAAAGGGGCTGGTTTTTAATTAATATAATAACTTCGTACTATCAGCCTCTTTAAAACAGAGGTTTTTTATTAATACACATAAATATATGAAAACAATACTTAATCTAATAGGCAATACACCACTAATAAACATAGAAGAAAATATCTTCGCTAAAATGGAAGGTTTCAATCTAACAGGCTCTATCAAAGACAGAACGGCTCTAGCCATGATTGAAGCTGCGGAAAAAGAAGGAAGGCTTAAAAAAGGAGATGAAATTGCTGAAGCCACTTCTGGAAATACTGGAATTGGACTAGCCATGATTTCTGCCATTAAAGGATATCACCTTTCCGTTATTGTTCCAGAAACTACGGCTGAAGAAAAACTTAAAATGATTCTAACTTACGGAGGAAGTATTGTAAAAACTCCCAACGAAAGATTCAGAGAACCCATTATTAAAGAATTGAAAGAAAGAGAAAAAAGAGGTGAAATTGTTTTTTTAAATCAATACGAAAACGAAAACAACGTAAAAGTACACTATGACAAAACAGCTGAAGAAATATTATGTCAGATGGAAGGAAAAGAAATTAACTACTTTGTCGCTGGAATAGGAACCGGTGGAACAATTACCGGAGTTTCTAAAAAGTTAAAAGAACATTTCCCTAATATGAAAACAATTGGAGTCCAACCAATGAAAGGAACTATTATTGAAGGATTGAAATCTTTGAAAGATGGATATGTTCCTCCTGTATTAGACTTAAATACAATTGATGAAATTATTGATTTAGACCCCGAAGAATCCGTCAAAGGAAGAAACTATCTTGCTAAGCAAGGATTACTAGTTGGTCTAAGTTCTGGAGCGGCCTTTCAAACAATTAAAAATCTAAAATTACAAGGTAACGTCGTTACCATCTTCCCTGACAGAGGAGAAAGGTATTTAAAATAATTAATATCTAATATATAATATAAATATGATAAAACTATACAACACTCTTACAAGAAAATTAGAAGAATTTAAACCTATTAGTGATAGAGAGGTAAAATTATACACTTGCGGACCTACCGTCTATTGGTTTGCTCATGTCGGGAACTTAAAAACATATCTTTTTGAAGATGTTTTAAAAAGAGTTTTAGAATACAACGGCTATCACGTAAATCACATCATGAATCTTACTGACGTAGGACACTTAACTTCTGACGAAGACTCTGGAGAAGATAAGTTAGAGAAAGGAGCCGCCAGAGAAAACAAAACTGTTTTTGATATTGCTGAATTCTACACTAAACACTTTTTAGAGGATATTACAAAATTAAATATCGAATTCCCTACTAAATTTGTAAAAGCAACCGAAACAATTCCTGAACAAATTGAATTGATTAAAACTCTAGAAGATAAAGGATATACTTACAAAACTGCTGACGGAATCTATTTCGATACCTCTAAATTAGAAGCATATGGAAGGCTTTGGGGCGAAAAAGAAAAAACAGATTTCAAATCTAGAATCGAAGAAAACAAAGAAAAGAAAAACCCTGCTGATTTTGCTCTTTGGAAATTCTCACCTAAAGACGTAAAAAGACAAATGGAATGGGCATCACCTTGGGGCATTGGTTTTCCAGGATGGCATACAGAATGTGTGTCTATTGGAGTAAAATACCTAGGAACTCCTTTTGATATTCATTGCGGAGGAATTGATCATATTTCTGTTCATCACACAAATGAAATTGCTCAAGCAGAAGCTGCTTACGGAAACCTTCTTGCTAATTACTGGATGCACGGAGAATTTCTTGTAGTTAAAGATAATAAGATGGGTAAATCGGAAGGAAATCTTGTAACTTTAAGCGACGTTAAAGACCCTCTTTCATATAGATATCTCTGTCTTACTGCTCACTACAAATCTAAACTAAACTTTGCTGAAGAAAGTATTGAAGGAGCTAGGATTAGTTTAAATAAATTAAGAGAAAAAATTAATAAACTTGATTTAAGTTCAGAGTCTAAAGATGATAAATTGAAAGAAAAGTACAATAATCAATTCCTAGAATATATTAACAATGATTTAGATATGCCTAAAGCACTAGCTTTAACTTGGGATATGATTAAAGATGATAATCTTTCAGATAAAGAAAAGTATGAACTTGTTCTAAAATTTGATAAAGTTTTTGGACTAAACCTAAAACAAGAAAAATACGAAATCCCTGAAGAGATTATGATTTTAGTTAGAGAAAGAGAAAATTACAGAAAAGAAAGAAATTTTGAAAAATCAGATGAACTCAGAAAGATGATTGAAAGTAAGGGGTATTCTATTAAAGATGAAGGAAATAATTTTTCAATAAAAAAAGAGCGTTAATAAACACTCATCTTCTCAAAAGAACTCTCCCTTTAACCCTTTTAATTGAAAGGGGGTCTTTTGAACGATTTTCAGAAGTTCCTGCACGCTTCCACCCGTTAGAAGGTTTTTCTTGGGCTATGGCCACAGCTTTACAAATCATTATCTCTGGAGTTATCCGAGATAGGTCTGCTAATGGAACTTTCATTTTTTCCTCCACCTCAAGAATATATCTTTCATATGTTTAAGTCAAATAAAAAAAGAGAGCATTAAATAATGCTCAAGTCTTCATAGTAAGTAATCAGTTTTCCGTCACCAAAAGGTTCACTTATGGATGGATAGAAATTAATGACCGGATCTTTTGCGTTTGGGTCAAGTAAATAAAATTCTGTTAATCCATCGGAAACAATTTCCTTAGCTATTTCTCTTCTCATAAAAAACACCTCTACTAATAAAATACCTTTTATTATTTTTAAAGTCAAGAAATTATTTTTCCTTGTTTTTTTGACAAACTTTGTAAAACTCAAGAACTTGATCCGCTATCTTCTCCCAAGAGTATTTTTTAGCAGTTTCAATTCCCCATTCTCCCATTTCTTTTCTTAGTTTTTCATCTACCACTAAACTTTCTAAGATACTAGCTAACTGAACTGAATCTCTTGGTTCAGCTAAAAATGCTTCCCCTTTTGTCCCTTTCAATAATTCTTTATATCCTAAGTTACTAAATCCACAAACTGGTTTCTTGCAAGCCATTCCTTCCAAAAGCACGATTCCAAAACTTTCTCCATAAATAGCCGGGCTACAGAAAATATCACAACTATTAAAATACCTAGGAATACCTTCTCCTGTCTGTCCCACAAAAACAACGTCTTTTAAATCACTGCATTTTACAAATTGCTCACAATCATTTCTAAGAGGACCATCTCCAACGATAATTAATCTTAAATTATCATGTTTTTCTTGAAGAATTCTAAAAGCGTCTAACAGATAAATTAATCCTTTTCGTTCTTCAATTCTTCCTACAAAAAGAATGTTAATTTTTCCGTCATCAAATTTTTTAAAACCTTTTACCTCAGGATTAAACTTATTCAAATTTATTCCATTAGGAATTACTTTCTTAGAGCCTTTGTATCCTTTAAACATTCTTAAAATTAAATCAGCTACTCCTATCACTCCGTCCATATTTTTGTTTAATCTATTTACAAATATTTTAGAAAAGTATGGAATACTTCTAAATAAAGGCATTCCATCTAAATTAGCGTGAAATGTTAAGACGTTACAAGGCGAAGTTTTTAATTCTTTTTCAATTTCTAGAATCTGCCAAGCTGAAGGAGCAACAAAATTATGGAAATGTAAAATATCAAACTTTTCTCTCTTTAAAACCTTGTAAATAGAAATTGGATTAAAATTCATACAAAAATCTCCTTGAGTTCCTCCAATATTAAAAGGAAAAGATGTTCCCAAAATAATTACGTTTTTACCATATTTTTCTTTAAACTTTCTTCTTGGAACAATAATTCTTGTTTCAATCCCCCTTTTTTCGAACTCCTGTGACAATTCAAGAATATGATTCTTAACCCCTCCTGGATTCACAAAAGAATGAAAACAAATAAAACCAACTTTCATTATTTTTTATTGAAAAATTATTATAATATGCTATCATTATAATCAATGACTAATAATTTTGCAAACAAAGTACCACCTCACGACTCAGAGGCTGAAATGAGTGTCTTAGGATCCCTTATGCTTGATAAAGATTCTATTATTAAAGTGGCTGACTTTTTGAGACCAGAAGATTTTTATCATAAAAAACACGAAGATTTATACCGAGTTCTTGAAAATCTCTTTTCTGAAGGAGAGCCAATAGATATTGTTTCTGTTTCTTCAAAGTTAAAAGAAAAGAACTTGCTAGAAAAAATGGGAGGCAGTGCTTATTTAACAGAATTGATTAATATTGTTCCTACTGCTAGTCACGTTATGACTTATGGTAAAATTGTTCAAAAGAAAAGAATCTTAAGAGACTTGATTTCTATCGGTCAAGATATTTCTGTGTCAGGATACGAAGAAGAAAGAGAGTCTGAAGACCTCCTAGACAACGCTGAACGAAAGATATTCGAGATTACACAGAAAAGTATGACTCAAGCCTTTACCTCCATTAAACCTTGTTTAAAAGACGCTTTTGAAAGAATGGAAAAGATTTCAAATAAAGAAGGCAGGCTAAGAGGAGTTACTACTGGATTCTTTGAATTAGACAATTATTTATCTGGTCTTCAAAACTCAGATTTAGTAATTCTTGCAGCCAGACCTTCAATGGGTAAATCTAGTTTAGCTCTTGATATTGCAAAAAACGTTGCTTTGAAAACAGATCTTCCTATTGGATTTTTCTCTTTAGAAATGTCTAACGATCAATTAATAGACAGAATGATTAGTTCTGAAGCAAATGTTGATGCTTGGAAAATTAGACAAGGAACCTTGTCTTCTTCAGGAGAAGATAATGATTTTATAAAAATACAACACGCTTTAGGAACTTTATCTGATGCTCCTATCTTCATTAACGACGCTTCTTCTATGACCGTTCTTCAAATGAGAGCTATGGCTAGAAGATTAAAATCTCAACACGGTTTAGGTCTTATCGTTATCGACTATTTGCAGTTAATTGAACCATCAAACAAAAATATCGGTTCCGTACAACAAATTACAGAAATATCTAGACAATTGAAAGGTTTGGCTAGAGAGTTAAACGTTCCCGTTTTAGCCCTTTCACAGCTTTCTAGAGCCGTTGAAACAAGAACTCCAAGTATTCCTAAATTATCTGACTTAAGAGACTCTGGTTCTATCGAGCAAGATGCTGATGTCGTTCTCTTTATATATAGAGAAGAAGTTTACAAAAAAGATACTCCTAAAAAAGGTATTGCTGAGATTATTATTGCTAAGCATAGAAATGGACCTATCGGAAGATTAGAACTCTTCTTTGATGCGAATAAATCAAGTTTTAGAAACTTAGAGCGTACCGGAATGGAGTACAATGAAACAGCACCATCTCAGCCAGAAGGAAATAATGATATTAATATTCAATTTTAATAGCTAAAAACCCCTGAAAAGGGGTTTTTGTTTAGTTTGATTTTATCTCTGCAATTTCTACTTCTGTGTATGGTTGTCTGTGTCCTTTCTTTACGCTATATCTCTTTTTAGATTTATGTTTAAAAACGATAAGCTTTTTGTGTTTGTCTTGTTTTAAAACCTTTCCAGAAACAGTAGCACCTTTAATAGTAGGTTCTCCTATAACTGTGTTTCCTTCGTCGTTAATAAGCAACACTTCTTCAAAAGTTACATCCTTCCCTTCTTCAATTTCTAGTTTTTCAACCTTGATTTTCTTTCCAGGTGTTACAATGTATTGTTTTCCTCCTGTTTTAATTACAGCTAACATAATATATGTCTAAATAAGTTTAATTTGAATAACAGAAATATCTTAACAAGTTTTTAAATGTTCGTCAATACTTTGATATAATACGCAAAATACTATTTATTATATAAAAGACTTATTTCTTCTTGGGATAAAGCACGGTTGTAGATACGGACATCTTTTATTGTTCCATCAAAATTTTCTACAACACCAGTATTATGAGAACCAATTGTTAATTTTTGAGTTCCAAAAGGATTTCAACCGTTTCAGGGATGGCATCTTTCAGCATC
>CAZJOO010000021.1:0-11150 GCA_964547725.1 uncultured Candidatus Saccharibacteria bacterium | reverse complement strand
AAAGCCCTTATCCTTGGAACAATTGGTTATCGTGAATGGAGAGAGTACAAAGACATTAGTGAGGTGATTGAAAGAATTAAAATAAATACTTTTAGATTTGCTAAACGTCAAATGACTTGGTTCAAAAGAGACAAGAATATTAAATGGATAAAAGATTATTCTGAAGCAGAAAAAGAAGTAAAAAAGTTTTTAAAATAAAAAATCCCCATACGGGGATTTCCTTTATTTACTTAAAGAAACATTCTTTTCTTAGATATTTGTTAATTTCGCATTTTTCATTTTTCGGAGAAACACACATAACGCTTCCATTTTCTTCTAAAATTTTGTTTCCTTGATTGAGGCAATAGTTTTTTGCTTCTAGGGGAGTTCCTTGATTAGAACTTGCAGAGGTTCTTTGCTCTGAAATTGCTCTTAAGTTATTTAGTTTTTCAAGAGCATCTTCGCTTAGGTTGATTTGATTAAAATTTTGAACAATTTCTTCCTTTGATTTATTTCCAGCTAGTACATCTAAAGCATATCTTTCTAGTGTTGCTTTATCTTCTGCGGAGAAAGTACCTACTTCTGATAAAATTTCTGCAGGTGTTAATCCAATCTTTTGAGCATCTTCATTAACTCTATTTATCAAAGAATCGCTAGAGCTGTTTTCAGTAGCAGTATTTTCCTCTTTTATTCTTTGAACAATATTTATATTCTTTAAGATATTTTTTAAGTTTTCAGGAGCTTCTTCCTCTATTCTTCCAACCTGTTCTCTATCCATGTTTGAGACAATATTCTCAATTTTATTTTTAATTGAATCCTCATTTCCTACCTGTAGAGATGTTGCTGTATATTCTTTAACGATATTATTTTTGACTTGTTGTATCATTTCTTCATTGTCAGGTCTGATGGTATTTTTTAAATCTTCTAGTCTTGCTTCTTGCTTAATCATAGTAGAAGTAATATTGTCTAGAACTGTTTCTTTTTTTTCTTCAGCAATTGTGCTAATTTTTTCTTTTACTCTTTCTACTGCTATTATATATCCTTTTAAGTATTCTTCATACTTTAAACTGTTTGGATTTGTTTCTGCAATTTTTTCAATTTCAGATAGTTTTTCTTCGGCTACCTGTAATCTTAATTCTACTTTTTGAGCAGTATTGAAAGTTAGAAAGTCTTGTATATTTCTACCCAAATCTTTGAAGAAATAGAAAGGGTTATTAGGCAAGATGTTTGAATCCGTGGACGCGTTCGTATAATTAATTCCCGTAAAGGAAAAGGCGATAATAAGCGCTAACGTTATAACTATTTTTTTATTCATATTTTTTTATTTAATTATTTTTAATTAATTCTTCTGCCTCATTGGCAATTATTTTTGGTGAACCATCTTTAACGTCTAATTTTCCTGTTACAAAAAGGACTTTGTTTTCTGAAAATATTTCTGGTGATTTAACAAATAAAGAAGGGAAGATGATAACTTCAATTTTCTCGGAAAGATCTTGCATTTTAATAAACATCATTGGCTCTCCTTTTTTTGTTAATATTTTTTTGACTTCCGTAATAATTCCTCCTATGCAAACACTGTCTCCTTGAATTAAGGGTCTTTCGTAAGGGTTTCTTGTTGGATCATTCTTATCTTGAGTTAAATCAACAACAATCTTTTTAATTCTTACCGCTCTTTGTTCTAAAAATCCTTTATACTCTTGAAGTGGATGTCCAGAAATGTATAATCCTAAAAGTTCTTTTTCCCAATCAAGCTTGTCCTCTTTTGTAGCTAAAGGAGCGTCATCTAAATTAATTTGAGCAATACCAGAACTTCCACCAAAGATATCAAATAAGCCAGATTGTCCGCTTTCCTTTTGTTTTTGGTTTTCGCGAGACCAGTCTAATATTTTTTCTAAATTGTAAAGAAGCTTATTTCTTTCTTCTAGTTTATCAAAAGCTCCTGCTTTAATCAATGATTCTAAAGTTTTCTTATTAATAACTTTTGAATCAACTCTTTCTAAAAAGTTTGGTATAGATTCGTATGGTCCGCTCTCTTTTCTTTCTTCAATAATTTTTTCAACAATATTATATCCAACATTCTTAACAGCAGATAATCCGAATCTAATTTTATGTTCGTTTGGAACCACACTAAAGTTAGAGAAGCTTTCGTTAATATCAGGAGGAAGAACCTCAATTTTCATTTTTATGCATTCATCAATAAAGATAGCAATCTTATCCAAATCTCCTTTTTCTGAAGTTAAAAGAGCAGACATATATTCTACTGGGTAGTGTGTTTTTAAGTAAGCGTTTTCGTAAGCAATAATAGCATAACAGGCAGCATGACTTTTGTTAAAAGAATATCTAGCAAAAGGCTCAATCCAATTCCAAACTTCTTGTCCGATTTCTTTACTAACGTCGTTATTAATAACACCGTCAATAAACTTTTCTTTTTGTTCCATCAGCAAACTTTCTATTTTCTTTCCAATAGCTTTTCTTAAAATATCAGCTTCTCCTAAAGTAAAACCAGCAAACTCTTGAGCAATTCTCATAATCTGTTCTTGGTAAACAGGGATTCCGTATGTAGTTTGCAAAATAGGTTCTAGTTTTGGATGCAGATACTTAGCAGTTGTAATTCCATTCTTTGCATTAATATATTGAGGTATGTGAGACATTGGTCCTGGACGATAAAGAGCAACCATAGCAATAATATCTTCAATTTCTGTTGGTTTTAATTGTTTTAAATATCTTCTCATGCCATCGGACTCTAATTGAAAAACACCAATACAGTCTCCTTTCTGAAAAAGGTCATAAGTTTCTTTGTCGTCTAGAGGAATTGTATCAATGTCTAATTTTTCACCACGAACAGCATATATTCTAAGTAGGGTGTCTTCGATAATGGTTAAGTTTTTAATTCCCAAGAAATCCATTTTAAGCAAACCAATACTTTCAATGTATCCTCCAGAATATTGAGTAATAATAGCGTTTTCGTCTTGAGCAGGATGTTGAAGGGGAACGCTTTCATCTAAATCGTCAGCAGCAATCACAACACCACAAGCGTGAGTAGAAGCGTGCCTAGCACAACCTTCTATTCTTAAAGCTAAATCAATTAGTTTTTTAGCCTGAGGATCATTATTATATAATGTTTCAAATTCACTCACTTCTTCAATAGTTTTTGAAAGACTGTTCCCGGTAGGAATCATTTTCGAAATGGTGTCACAATAGGAGTAAGGATAACCTAAAGCTCTTCCAACATCTCTAACTGAGGCTTTGGCGGCCATTGTTCCAAAAGTAATAATTTGGGCTACTTTCTTTCTTCCATACTTTTCAGCCACGTAATTAATAACTTCATCTCTTCTTTTGTCGGTAAAATCTAAATCAATATCAGGAGGGGAAATTCTTTCTGGATTTAAAAATCTTTGAAACAGCAAGTTATACTTCAAAGGGTCAACGTTAGTAATGTTCGCTAAGTAGGCGACAATAGCTCCTCCCGCAGAACCTCTTCCCGGACCAACAACAATGTGATTATTCTTTGCCCAATTTACAAAATCTTGCACAATTAAGAAGTAAGCCGAAAAACCTGAAGTATCGATAACCTTCAATTCGTACTCTAAACGATCAACCACTTCTTTTAGCTTAGGATTTTTAATCTCTCCAATTTCTTTCTTCTCTTCAACTGCCTTTAAAACAGTTTTTAATTCTTCCACATCTATTTCTTTGCCATATTTTTTTTCAATTCCAGCAAAACAAAGCTCTCTTAAAAATTCAATATATGTTTTTCCATCAGGAACTTCGTAGTAAGGGAGTTTTGTTTTTCCTAATTCTAATTCTAAATTGCAAGCGTTAGCAACTTTTTGAGTGTTAGAAATAGCTTCGGGAATATCTTTGAAAGTTTCAATCATCTCCTCAGTTGTTTTAAAAGAAAAATCGTCATTAAGCATTGAAGGACGGTTTTTTTCATTAATATCTAATCCCATGTTGATAAGCATAAGAGTGTCTTGGGCTTCTGCGTCATCCTTTCTTAAATAATGAGAGTCGTTTGTGGCAACAAGAGGAATGTTTAATTCTTTTCCTATTTTAATCAATTCTTGATTAACAATTTCTTGTTCAGGAATACTTGGATGTCTTTGCACTTCTAAGTAAAAATTATCCTTTCCAAAAATACTTTCATATTCTTTGGCTTTTTCTCTAGCAACATCTAATTTGCCTTGAATAATATTTTGAGCAATTTTACCTTGGATACAAGCAGATAAACAAATTAGACCTTCGCTGTGTTTTTTTAATAGTTCAACATCTACTCTTGGTTTATAGTAAAAACCATGTAAGTTTGCTTCAGTAACTAACTTAACTAAATTACTGTAACCTTTTTGATTTTTAGCTAAAAGAATTAAGTGATATCTTAACTTGTCTTTTTGAGGGTCTTTTCTTTCCATACTTTCGGCAGCTTCATAGACCTCGCATCCAATAATAGGTTTGATTTGAGCGTCTTTGGCTTTTTTGTAAAATTCTATTGCTCCATAAAGTACTCCGTGGTCGGTAATGGCAACGGAGTCCATTTTTAGTTCTTTGGCATAGGCAAGAAGATCGTCAATTTTAGATAATCCATCTAGTAAAGAATAATGACTATGTGTGTGTAAGTGTGTGAATTGTTTCATATCTTCTTAATTCTATATTACTTTAAAAGAAGTTTCAAGGAGACAAAATTGTGGCAAAGTGCTACCATATAATCAATGAGTTTAAAAGAAGAAAACAGAATAAAAAAACAAGGATATAAATATGTTCTTGGATTAGATGAGGCAGGGAGAGGTCCACTTGCTGGACCAGTATCTGCAGCAGCGGTATATTATACGGGACGAGCTCCTATTTTTGGAGTAACTGATTCTAAAAAAATAAGTCCTAAAAAAAGAGAGACCTTGTCTCTTATTCTAACAAACCACCCTTGTGTTTTTTGGGGTCTTGGATTAGTTTCTTCTTCTGACATTGATAAGATGAATATTTTGGAAGCAACTAAGCTTGCCATGGAAAGAGCTATTTTAGATTTAGAAACAAAATACAAAATTAAAGCAGACTATTTAATCTTAGACGGAAGGATGCAAATTGATATTCCTGTCAATCAGATTTCTATTGTTAAAGCTGACGAAAAGATATTTTCTGTGTCAGCCGCTTCTATTATTGCTAAAGTAGCAAGAGACAAACTAATGCTTAAAATGGCAAAAAAATATCCTGAGTATTGTTTTGAGAAACATAAAGGTTATGGAACAAAACTACATCTAGAGATGATTAAAAAACATGGACCTTGTCCAATTCATCGAAAGACTTTTAGCCCCATTTCTGAGTGGTTTTAGGCAGGGTTGACAAAAAATAGTAATATGTTAAAAGGTATATAGATCTTAACATTTTGTGTGTTTGAGGTTAAAATTTTTGGAGAAACAAAAATGGCAAAAGAAGTACCAAAGTATATGCAGAAGAAAACATCCGAAAAAACTAAGAACATGTTTCTATCTCTTGTTGAAAACCCCAAAATTTCTACTCCTCGGAAAGTAGTTATACGAGGACCAGAACGCGAATATGCCTTCAAACAAAGAGGACCAGAATTGGATTCCCTAGCTACTCATACATGTAATGGGTGTGCGTAAATTACGGAATCCTTTTTTTTATTC
The DNA here is from genome assembly GCA_964547725.1 of uncultured Candidatus Saccharibacteria bacterium. Lineage (GTDB taxonomy): Bacteria > Patescibacteriota > Minisyncoccia > Minisyncoccales > Minisyncoccaceae > JAAZMU01. The sequence goes on along the minus strand of CAZJOO010000021.1, from coordinate 5,535 downwards.
AAAAATCTTTTAAGGGTTTACAGAACAGTAAAAATATGTTAATAAATATTCAGATCTTGACACTTTATGGTTAAGGTTAAAAATTCCAAAGGAGTGATAGTATCAAAAATCTAGAACTAGAAACGGAACCATCGACGAGAGTTTTTAAAGCATAGCACACAAAGACCCCAAGTAGTTTCTGCCGAAAGCGAAATAGTCGCTTGAAGGTATCCTAGTCATTTACCATTTGACGAAAAGAAACCACCTTTTAGGATTTCGCGTTGTTCGCACACTAATATTGATAAGTGCGTGCAAATGTCGGAATCCTTTTTCATTTACTTTTTTATTTAATTGTGTTATAACAGATATAGGTTCGAAGGACCTATGTTTTTATTTTTCTTTACAAAATTAAAGAAAAATGTATAATATCATCAAGATAATAAATTTAAAGATAGTAGTAAGATATGGCTGTACCCAAAAAGCGAACCCCTGCGTCTAGAAGAGACAGAAGGAGAGCTAATATTTGTATTAAAGAACCAACATTAGTTAAATGTAAAAAATGTGGTAAACCTACTTTACCTCATATTGTTTGTCGTGAATGCGGTTTTTATAAAGGAAAGGAATATATAAATGTAATGGCAAAGATTGAGAAGAAGACTAAGGCTATGGCCGCAGCAAACGTCAAGGAAAAGAAAGAGGAAGTTGTTGTTGCTGAAAAGCCTAAGGCTAAAGCAAAGACAACAAAGAAATTACCAGCCAAGAAAGAAACTTCAAAAGAATAATTCTATGGCTACACGACATATTTCTAGATCAATCGTGATGCAAAGTCTCTATGAATGGGATTTTGGAAAAATGAAAGGAGATTTAATGTCTATTGCTCATAAGAATACAGAAGAGTTTGGATCAGGACTGGAAGAAACAGCTTTTATATTTGAATTAGTTGAAGGTATCTTAAAAAATAAAGAAGTGATTGATAGTGTGATTGAAAAGACTGCTCCCGATTGGCCAATTGAGCAAATTAATTTACTTGATAGAAATATCTTAAGGATTGGAATTTACGAACTTTTGTTTGAAGATAAAGACGCTGTTCCTCCTAAGGTAGCTATTAATGAATCAATAGAATTAGCCAAGAATTTCGGAGGAGAGAGTTCTCGAAAGTTTATTAATGGAGTTTTGGGAACAGTATTCAACGTAATGGAAGAAGATAAAGGTAAAAGTGAATCGTAAACCTGGAAATTATTTGTAATAGTTTTCAGTCTACAATTCAGTTTAAAATATGACAAAAAATTTCGAAGATCTCGAGAAAAAACTGAATATATATTTTGACAATAAGGATTTGCTTACACAAGCATTTTGTCACAGATCGTATTTAAACGAAAACCCAAAGTTTTGTTTAAATCATAATGAAAGATTGGAATTTTTGGGAGACGCTGTTTTAGAACTCGTAACTACTGAATACTTATACAATAATTATCCAGAAAAAGACGAGGGAGAGATGACTGGACTGCGAGCTGCTTTAGTAAATTCAATTTCAATTTCTGAAGCTTCCCAAAATCTTGACTTTAATGATTTCCTTCTATTGTCTCAAGGAGAAGAGAAGGGAGGGGAGAAAGCGAGAACATCAATTCTTGCCGACACCTTTGAAGCTTTTATCGGAGCGTTATTCTTAGATAAAGGATATGTTCCTTGTCAAAAGTTCATAATTGAAAATTTAATCGATAAAAAAATAGGCGAAATCTTAGAAAAGAGATTGGATAAAGATCCAAAATCACTTTTTCAAGAAAAAGCACAAGAAGAAGTTTCTATTACTCCGGATTACAGAGTAATGGAAGAAAGTGGACCTGACCATAAAAAGAATTTTATCGTTGGTGTCTACATAGAAGATACGCTGATTGCTAAAGGGGAAGGAACCTCAAAGCACGAAGCAGAGGTAAGGGCCGCAGAACAAGCTTTAATTAAAAAAAATTGGTAAAAATAATATGTTAGCTATAAGATTACAAAGAAAAGGTAAAAAAAATCAACCATCATACAAGATTGTCGTTACAGATAAGAGAAATTCTGCTGTAGCAGGAGTTCCAGTTGAACAGATTGGATTTGTTAATACACTCACAAAAGAAAGAGGAGTAAACAAAGAAAGAGCTCTTTACTGGTTATCAGTTGGAGCACAAGCATCTCCTACAGTTTGGAATGTTTTTGTTACAGAAGGAATTGTTGAAGGAGAAAAGAAGAAAATCAGTGTTTCTAAGGTAAAGAATCCAGAAAAGAGAGCTGCAAGAGAGAAAGCTAAGGAAGATAACAAGCAAAAAGCAGCTGAAGCCGCTAAAGCTAAAGCTGAAGAAGCGAAAGCAGCTAAGATTGAAGAAATCAAAGAAGAGGTTGCTAAGACTGAAGAAACTCCAGTTGCAGAAGAAACTCCAGCAGTTGAAGAAACTAAATAAAACTTTTAAGGAACAGCCCCACGGGGCTGTTTTTTTTGTTTGTTGATTTTTTGTCTGATTAGTCTTATATTATAGAAAGTCCATATTTAAAAAAGAGGTGATTTGGATGCATTCTTACAAAAAACAAAGACTACGATCCTATGAAGACGAAGAAAAATTCAAATATTCTTTGATTCTTTTAAAGCTTTCTCTTCTTATTCAAAACGAAAGAAGTTTTTTTTCTGAAGTTAGAAATGAAGTTGGTTTAGAAGAACTATTGCTTGAATTTACAGAACAAATTGAGAGATATGAAGATTGTCGTGATGAAATCATTAAAAAGATTTCAACTAAGACGAGAATTCCGTCAGGACAACAGGTTCTTATTGAAAATGAGGAAATGCAATCTTTAAAAACAAAAAATTCTTGCTTCGACGAAATTATTTATAGTCTTCAAGAGAGGTCTATAAGTATCAGAGAACAGATTTCTGAAAAGATTGGCGAAGAAAAACTTCTTACATTGTCTAAGAACCAGACCATTTTTATCTTTGACAACATAACTCTCTTTAGAGAACTTAGCTTAATAGAAGTTATTTCTGAAAAAGGCGAAACAAGTAAAGAGACTCTTTTAGCACAGTTTATTTAAACTCGTGCTTTTTTATTTCCTTAAATCTATTGACAGCGCAAGTTATACCATGTAAAATATTGGTATGGTTGTCGACCATGAATAATTTTTAAGATAAATAAATATAAAAGTATGACAGAAATAAAAGATCAAGATTTTCTTGAATATATCGTAAAGACTTTAGTAGATCATCCAGATGACGTTCAAGTAAAAAGAGACGTTGACGAAATGGGAGTTCTATTGACAGTTAAGGTTAACCCAGAAGATATGGGACAGCTTATTGGAAGACAGGGTTCTACTGCAAGAGCAATTAGAAGTTTAGTAAAAATTATTGGACTAAAGAACCACGCTAGAGTAAATCTAAAAATTGAAGAGCCAGAAGGTTCAACAAGAGTTAGAGAGCCTAGAGTAGAAGAGGTTAAAAGCGACGCCGAGACAATCGATGACGTAACAGAAGGATTAGACGATTTAAAGATATAAGTTTATTCTTTCAAACAAGCACAAGCTTTCCCGTAAGGGAGAGCTTGTTTTAATTAAGTCTTTGTGTTATTTTTAAAACATGAAATTTGATGTTTTAACTATTTTTCCTGAAATGTTTGATTCCTATTTAAAAGAGACTTTTATCTCTAAAGGAATTGAAAAAGGATTAATTGAAGTTAATGTTCACAATTTAAGAGATTACACAGACGATCCTCATAAAAAAGTGGATGATAGGCCTTTTGGAGGGGGTTTAGGAATGGTAATGAAGATAGAGCCGATAAGCGAAGCTTTGAACGCCTTAAGGGGTAATAACAGCAAAATAGTTGTGTTCTCGCCTAGGGGGGAGAAGTATAATCAGCTTAAGTGTACAGAATATTCAAAGTGTGATAACGTTATTCTAATATCAGGTAGATATGAAGGAATAGACGAAAGAGTTTTAGAAAACTTTGCCGACGATATTATTTCCATAGGGGATTTTGATCTTATGGGAGGGGAGCTTCCTTCTATGATTGTTATTGAGTCTGTTTCAAGGTTAATACCAGGAATGCTTGGTAAGGATTGTTTCTTAGAAGAAAGAATGACAAAAGAGGGTGGATTTATTGAATATCCACAATACACACGACCAGAAGTTTTTACAACAAAAGAGGGAAAAGAGTTAAAGGTTCCTGAAGTACTCCTTTCAGGAAATCATAAGGAAATTGAAGCTTGGAGAGAAAAAAGAAAGAAAGTCATTGAAAAATAATTCAATTTTTGCTAACATGATTAGGTATTAATTACATGGGTAGGTACCAGAGCGGTCAAATGGGGTAGACTGTAAATCTACTGGCTTACGCCTACGGGGGTTCGAGTCCCTCCCTGCCCACAGTTTTACTTACCAAAGGAGTTTTTTGCCGATGTAGTTCAGTGGCAGAACACTCCCTTGGTAAGGGAGAGGTCGAGAGTCCAATTCTCTCCATCGGCTCAGATAACAAAAAAGAGATAAGATAAATTATTGATATGGCAAAGAAAAAAAAGAAAGCAATTAGACTTCAATGTACAACATGTAAGCAAGTTAATTACTTTACAAACAAAACAAAAAACGTTGAGGAAAAAATAGAACTTAATAAGTTCTGTAATACTTGCAGAGCACACACTGCTCATAAGGAAATGAAGAAATAAATTTTCTTCATTTTTTATAGGGGCGTAAGCTTAACGGCAAACTGCTTCTCTCCAAAAGAAGTCTTGAAGGTTCGAATCCTTCCGCCCCTGCCAATTCGAGCGTAGTTAAAGCGCACGAGTCGCGTTAAAATACAATATATGATTAGAATAATAAACAATATATTAATCAATAATCACGATGGAAACACCTTATAATTTTAAGGTGTTTTATTTTTATAAATTATATGAAAATAAGATCAATATCGATTAAAAACTTTAGGGGATACAAAGAACAAAATAAAATATATTTTAATAACCTAACCTTAATTGTTGGAAAAAATGATGTTGGCAAGTCAACTATTTTAGAGGCTGGTGATATTTTTTTTGGAAACCGTAAAGCAGATAAAGATGATTTAAGCATTAGTTGTAAGGAGGGAGAAAAAATAGAAATTACTGTAGAATTCGAGAAATTACCAGACGAGATTGATTTAGATGCTGGAGCCAAGACAACCATTAGAGATGAGTATCTTTTAAATAAGGACGGATTTCTAGAGGTTAAAAAAGTAATAACTCCAGCTAGTGCAACTCAACCTAAAATTTATATTAATGCTAATATGCCAAACGGTTGCGAAAATTTATTAAATTTAAAAAATAGCGAACTTAAAGCAAGAGCTGAGACTTTAGGCGTTAGTAAGGATAAATATAGGGCGTCAATTAACAATGAAATTAGAAAAGCTATTTGGGAACATTTAGGCGAAAAAGCATTAAAAGAATGCGAGATAGAAATTAATAAAGAGGATGGAAAAGAAATATACGAAAGGTTAGAAGCTCAATTTCCCATATATACTCTTTTTTCTGTTGATAGGGAAAATAGTGACCAAGATGACGAAGTTCAGTCAC
>CAZJOO010000020.1:0-11636 GCA_964547725.1 uncultured Candidatus Saccharibacteria bacterium | reverse complement strand
TAGGGTTATCTGGAGGAGTAATCTTTATTATGTACTTTTCTTTTGGGGAAACAAACATGTTTCTTTTTCTTGTTTTATCAGGTATAATAGCAGGAGCAGCAGTAGCAATGGCTTTTTTAAAGATAGACGGCAGACCTTTCACTCAAATGATGACTTATTTTATGAATTTTACGATAATGCCAAAACTATATCTTTGGAAAAGAAAAGAAACTCCTGTTTTCCTTCAAGTTAAGTTAAAAACTCCTCTTGATTTAGAAAAAGAAAAAGACCCTTTCGAGGGATTAGAACAAAGAAAAGGAAGATTAAATCAACTTCAGAATAAAATAGACTTATTATAAAATGGCTTCAAACAAAGTAGCAACACAAGACTTTATTCCCGTAGAAAAAATAAAAGAAGGGATTATGATTCTAAAAGACCAATCTCTTAGAGGAATTCTTATCGTTTCTTCTCTTAATTTTGGTTTAAAGTCTGCGGAAGAACAGACAGCAATTATTTATCAATTTCAAAGTTTTCTTAACTCTCTTGATTTTCAAATACAAGTACTAACTTCTTCAAGAAGAATAAACATGACTGGCTATTTGGATAAAATGAAAGCAATGGAAAGTGCTCAAACAAACGAGCTTTTGAAAATGCAAACCACAGAATATATTAAATTTATAGAAGAAATTATCGGAGGGGGGTCAATTATGACAAAAAACTTTTATGTTATTATCCCTTACTTCCCGCTAACAGAATTAACAAGCTTTATTTCAGAAGAAGAAGGGGAAAGTAAAGCTAATAAAAAAGAACGACTAACAGAGCAAAAGTTTCAAGCAGCAAAATATCAGCTCTATCAAAGAATGGAATATATTTCTTTAGGACTTAGAAGATGTGGACTTAAATCTGCTCCTTTAAACACAGGAGAGATTATCGAGCTTTTGTGGGCAGATTATCATCCTCAGGAAGCAGAATCAGGGTACTATCCTGAATTACCACCAGAATTAACAAGATAATAAAATGGCATTGCACAAAAAGGAAAAACAAGAAAAACATAAGTTATTTAGCGAAGAAATAATAAACGAAAAAGATATTATTGCTCCTGCTTCAATAAAAATTAACCCAAATGATGGAGAAATTGGGGAGATTTTAACTAAAACTTATTTTATTTTTTCTTATCCAAGATATTTAAATACTGGATGGTTGTCTCCAATTATTAACTTAGATATACCTCTAGACATTTCTTTCTTCTTTCATCCAATTGAAACTGAAACAGTTCTTAAAACATTAAGACGTAAAGTGACAGAAGTACAAGCAGAATTGAACGAAAGAGACGAGAAGGGTTTGATTTCTGATCCAGCGCTAGAAACAGCTCATAATGATTTAGAAGAATTAAGACAAAGCCTTCAAACCGCTCAGGAAAAAATGTTTAAGTTCGGATTATATATCACTGTTTATGCCAAAGACAAAAAAGAGCTTATTCAAATAGAAACTACCTTAAGATCAATTTTAGAATCAAGACTTATTTATATTAAACCAGCCCTATATCAGCAAAAAGAAGGTTTGATGTCGACTTTTCCTTACGGAATGGACTCTTTAGATATTCATACTACTTTAAATACTTCTCCATTATCAAGTATTTTTCCTTTTATTTCGTTTGATTTAAGTTCAAACGACGGAATTCTTTTTGGAATTAATAAGCATAACAACTCTCTTGTTCTTTTCGATAGATTTAGTTTGGAAAATGCGAACATGGTTATTTTTGCTAAATCAGGTTCTGGTAAATCTTATGCGGTTAAACTTGAGATTTTAAGGTCTCTTATGGTTGGAATAGATTGTATTATCATTGACCCTGAAAACGAGTACAAAACGCTTGCAGAGGCTTCGGGAGGCTCTTTCTATAACATATCCTTAGGTTCTGATAGTCACATTAATCCTTTTGACTTGCCCGAAGTAAAAGAAGGCGAAGACCCAGAAGATGTTTTAAGGTCTAACATCATTAACCTTGTTGGTTTAATGAGAGTCATGCTTAATGGATTATCTCCTAACGAGGATGCTATTATGGATAGAGCTCTTAGCGAAACTTACGCCGCAAGAGACATTACTCCAGAGTCTGACCCTTCAACTTGGAAGCAAAATATTCCAATTTTAGGAGACTTAGAGGTAGTTCTTGAAGGAATGGAAGGAGCGGAGATGTTAACTCAAAAAATTAGAAAGTTTACCAAAGGAACTTTTTCAGAATTTTTCAACAATAAATCAAATGTAAACATGGCTAATGGTTTAACTGTTTTTGGAATAAGAGATATTGAGGATGAATTAAGGCCAATCGCTATGTTCATCGTTATGAGATATATTTGGAATGAAGTTAGAACAACTCTCAAAAAGAGAATTCTAATTATTGATGAGGCTTGGTGGATGATGCAGAATGAAGATGGAGCTTCTTTCTTATTTGGACTATGTAAAAGGGGAAGAAAGTATTGGCTTGGAGTAACAACTATTACGCAAGACGTTTCTGATTTCATGAAATCAAGTTATGGAAAACCAATTATTACCAATTCCTCCCTTCAGCTGCTTTTAAAACAAAGTCCTGCTGGTATCAATTTATTGCAAGAAACTTTCATGTTAACTGACCAAGAAAAGATGCTTTTGCTTGAAGTTCCCGTAGGAGAAGGAATATTTTTCGCAGGACAAAAACACGTAGCTATTAGAATTGTAGCTTCTTATACTGAAGATCAAATTATTACTACTGACCCAGAAGAAATAAACAAAAGAGAAACTTTATAGTTTATTAAAAAACGACCCAGTAACGGGTCGTTTTTGATTTAGATTATATTAGGCCTTACAATAATCTTTCTATCATCTTCTTCTCCAACACTTTCTGTTACAACATCATCTCTTTCCGCTAATTCCATATGAATTATTCTTCTAGCGTAGGCAGAAAGTGGAGGTAATATTTTTTGTTGTCCGGTAGTGATAACTTCCTCAGCGGCTGAATTAGCCATACTCTTATAGCTATTGATTTTATTTTTTTTGTAGTTATCAATATCTAAAGTTAAATATATTTCTTTATCTAACTCTTTCTTGATAACTTTCCTTAAAAGAAGTTGGATGTCAGCGAGCATTAAACCCTCTCGGCCAATAAACATTTTAGCATCTTCTATTTTGAAGATGTTTATTTCTATCACATCGCTTTCTTCTTGTAAATAATTTATTTCTAACTCCACATCAAACCCTATTTTTTTGAAGAATTCTTTTGTTTTTTCTTCAATAGTTTTAAGTTCTTTTTCATCTAACATAACTTTAATTTTTTAAAATTATCTTTTGCTGAACAATCGAAAATATTGTAATCACAAACCAGTATAGTCCTAAAGCCGAAGGCAAGTAGGCTAGTATGAAGAGGGTAAAGATTGGAAACAAGAAAAGCATTTGTTTTTGCATCATATTTTGCATTTTCTCTGTTTGATCCATCTCCTCCTTAGGTTTTGGTTGTTGTTTTGGTTGAGTTGTTTTTAATTGATAGAATTGAGCGGCGGCAACGATAACGGCAAAAGCTATATTAGGTTCTGATAAGTTGATTCCTAAAAATATTGGTTCAATAGTTCCGCTGAAATTAATGAAAGAGTAAAGCATGTTATTGATATCGGTTCCAGAAGCAATGTTCATAATCACTCTATATAGAGCAATAATAATTGGAATTTGAAGTAACATGTACCAAATACCTGCAAAAGGATTGAAACCTTTTTCTTTATATACTTTCATTAACTCTTCCGCTTGTTTTTGAGAATCAGTCTTATACTTACTCTGAATTTCTTTAATAATAGGTTGAATTTCTTGGAGTTCTTTTTGAGACTTTAAAGCCTTGTTGTTTAGTGGCCAAAGAGCTATTCGAAGTAAAATAGTTAGCATTAAAACAGCTACACCAAAACTTCCAATACTAATATAGAGCCATAACAAGAAGTTTAAAATTGGCTGATATAAGATGGCGTTAAAAATAATTCCTATAAATTCAAACATTTTGCTTTTATAAATAATTGATTAATTTCCTCTTCTATTTGTCTAAAGTCCTTTTCTTTTATTTGAGGAAAGGTGACGATAACTATATCGAAGCCAGGAATAAGATTCATTTTTCTAACAATTTCTCGAATCCTTCTTTTTAGCTTATTCCTTATAACGGCCTTCTTCGATACCTTTTTTGAAATAACGATTCCAATCCTAGTGAATGGTTGCTCGTTTTCTATTATTTTCAAAAAAAGAGAGTCTTTTTTTATTCCTCTCCCTTTTTTGTAAACTCTTTCAAAATCTTTCTTTTTAGTTAACCTATTCTCTTTTTTAAGCATCGAAAACTAAACAGTTAATTTTGCTCTGCCTTTGGCCCTTCTGCTTTTTAAAACAGCACGGCCTGATTTAGTTTCTGTTCTAGCCATAAATCCGTGTGTTCTGGCTCTTTTTTTCTTTTTTGGTTTATATGTTAAACTCATATTCTTTCATTTAATTTATATGAACACCATAGCAAAAATTTTGGAATCGGTCAATTGCTCATTGCAGGAAAAAGAAAGTTTTTCTTTTTTCAAGATTTTGTCTACTTTTTGCCCTAGTTTTCCACACGTTTTGCACAATTGTTTGGGAAACCTTTATTTATCAACACCTTTGCAAATTTCTCCACATATACTATAATACAATTAAGTAAAAATATGACTCAAGAAGAAATCTGGCAATCAGTGCTAGCACAAATCAAATTGAGTATATCTCCTGCAAACTTTGCGACATGGTTTGCGAACACAAAGATTTCAGAAATGTTTGGGGATGTAATCGTAGTTTCTGTACCTAATTCTTTTAGCAAAGAATGGTTAGAACAAAAATACAAAACAGAGATTTTAAAAATATTAAAATCTGTTGATTCTTCTATTAGAGATATTGAATATATAATTGCTCCGTCTAAACAAGTTTTTCAAAGCAATAATACAGTAAAGATAAACGAGGAGCAAATGGGCTTTTCTGAGTTTGAGAGAGATGAGGAAACTAATTTAAATCCTAAATACGAACTAGAAAAACTAATTGTTGGACCATTTAACGAAATGGCTCATGCTGCCGGAGAAGCTATTATTGAAAACCCTGGAGAGGCATATAACCCTCTTTTCATATACGGAGGAGTAGGACTAGGAAAAACACACTTGATACAAGGAGTGGGGAATAAGATAAAAGAAAGATATCCAAATCAGAAAATTAGATATTTCCCTGCCGAAAAAATGATTACAGACGTTGTTAATAGTATTAGAGAAAACAAAATGGAGGAACTTAAAAAAGAGTTTGCCAGTATTGATGTTTTAATTATTGATGATATTCAGTTTATTTCTGGAAAAACAAAAACACAAGAAGAGTTTTTCCATATTTTCAACGCTTTATACCAAAACAATAAACAAATTATTTTGTCCTCAGATAAACATCCAGGCTCTATCCCTACTTTAACCGATAGGTTGAGATCAAGGTTTGAAGGAGGAATGATTGCAGATGTAGGCATGCCAGACCTTGAAACAAGAATGGCTATTTTGAAACAAAAAGCAGACGAAAAAGGCTTAAATATTTCTTATGAAGCAATTGAGTATATAGCTTCAAATATTCAGAAAAATGTCCGAGAATTAGAAGGAGCTTTGAACAAGATATTAATTGTCGAAAAAATTAACAAAAGACCTTCTACTTTAGAAGATATTAAAAAACAATTAAAAAACATCATTAGTGTAAAGACAAAAGTAACTACCCCAGAAAAAATCATTGAAACTATTGTTGATTTTTACAATCTTCAAGATCAGAATCTTTTCATGTCTTCAAGAAAAAAAGAGTATTCGAAACCAAGACAATTATCAATGTTTTTACTTAAAAAAGAATTGAAATTATCTTATTCTGTTATTGGAAGAAAATTCGGAGGAAAAGATCATACAACAGTCATGCACTCATGTTCTCTTATGGAAAAGGAATATGATGAAAACCAAAAATTTAGCCAGGAAGTAGACATGATCCTTCAAAGGATTTATAGTGAATAAAATTATTTATTAAAATAACTAAAAAATTATGAAACTAACCATATTAACACACGAACTAAAAAAAGGTTTGAATTACACAGAAAGATTAACTGGAAGAAATTCAACTTTACCTATTTTAAATAATGTTCTCATTGAAGCTTTGCCTAATTTCTTAAAAATATCTTCAACAGATTTAGAAACAGGAATTGAATGGTGGGGGTTATGTAAAACAGAAGAAGAAGGAAAGATTACTATTCCAGCTAAAATATTAACTCAAGTAATTAATAGTATTACTGATGAAAAAATAGAAATAGAAGACAAGAACGATACTTTATTTATTAAAACTACTAATTTTAAGACTCAAATTAAAGGTTTTACGGCAGATGATTTTCCAATTATTCCACAATTTTCAAAAGAAGATTTCATTGAAATCAGTGCTCAAGAGCTAAAGGAAGGATTGGCTGATGTTGTTGATATTGCTAGCACATCTCAAATTAGACCCGAAATATCAGGAATTTATTTTGTGTTTAAAAAAGACGTTGTTAATTTAGTAGCAACTGATAGTTTTCGATTAGTGGAAAGAACTATCAAATCTAACAATTACAAGAATTCTTTCACCGACGATATCAAATTTATATTATCTCAAAAAACAACCAAGGAAGTAATTAACATTCTTCAAGAAAATATAGGGTCAGTTAAAATATATTATTCTGAATCACAAATATTATTTGAAACTAGTTTAAACGAAGTTGATCATCCAGAGATAAACTTAATTTCAAGACAAATAGAAGGTAATTATCCAGCATATAAGGAAATTATTCCAAAGGAGTACAAAACAAGAATTATTATTGATAAGGAATCTCTTGTTAAACAAATTAAGTTAGCAGGATTATTTGCTGGAAAGATTAATGAAATTAAGATTAAGAACGATAAAAGATGTTTAGAGATTTTAAGTAGAGATTTAGATTTAGGAGAAAATAGCTCTACTCTAGAAGCGGTTATCGATGGAGAAGATACAGAAATTTCTTTTAACTATAAATTTGTTCTAGACGGAATAAATCGTGTTAAAACAAAGAATGCCATTTTAGAACTTCAAGGAAATTCAGGAGCAGGGGTTATTAGAGACGAAGAGGGAATAGATTATATTTACGTAGTAATGCCAATTAAAAGATAATTAGAGGATAAAAAAAGCGCCTATCGGCGCTCTTTTTTTATTCCTTAATTCCGTCTAGATTGATATCGTATATAATTTGATTAGCAAGTAATTTGTAGTTGATAATATCTTCTTCGTTCATCCACAATTGTATTTCTTTTTCAGCTTCTTCTGGTTTGTCAGAGCAGTGAATAAGATTTCTTACCGCTCTTCCATCAATGTTTGAAAGTTCGTATGAGTCGATAGTGTAATCTCCTCTAATAGTTCCTACTTCAGAAGTTAATGGTTCTGTTCCTCCAACTAGTTTTTTAACTATTTGCACAGCGCTATTTCCTTCAAGAACTAAAAACAATACCGGAGAGCAAGTCATATATTTAACAAGGGCTCTAATAATATCTTTTCCATATTCAATGGCTGGTTTTTCGATAGGAAGATTGTTTGCTTCTCTGTTGCTAATAGTAATTTGTCCTTTAGCTTCAAACCAAACATCATTTTTATCATAATGCTTCCAACATCTTTCTTCATCAGCATAACCAAGTTTCATGGCTACTATTTTAAGTCCAGTTCTCTCAAACCTACTAATAATTTCTCCGACAAGAGATCTTTGGATTCCATCGGGTTTAATAATCACGAATGTTCTTTCTTTTTTTGACATATTTTTCTTTATTTATTTATCTTAAGTAATTAATAGCATAAGTAATGAATTCGTTCCAGATTGGTCCAGCAACTGATGTTCCTAAAGCATTGTTTCCCATAGGGGAATTATCATTGTTTCCAGCCCAAACACCCACAGTTACTAAGTCGCAAGTTCCCATAGTCCAGCCGTCAACAAAATCTTGCGTAGTTCCAGTTTTAACAGCCACCTTATACTCAGGAATATATAGAAGAGAGTTCCATCCAAACATAGGAGCTCTTGAAGCATTGTCTGACAAAACATCCATCATTGTTTCTGTTACTTCAGAAGAGAGAACTTTTCTAGGAGTGTTTGTGTTTTTGTAGATAACATTACCATTAGAATCCTCTATTTTTAAAATACTAACTGGAGGAACGTTGTAGCCGCCATTAGCAAAAACAGAATAAGCAGAAGTCATATCCAGAAGGTGAACTTCTCCTCCTCCTAAAACAAGGGCTGGACCATAATATGAAGGAGTTTGATTCAACGTAGTGATACCCATTTTTGTTGCTAGTTTTACAGTGTCATCAATTCCAGCTAAATTTAAAATAACTTTAACCGCAGGTATGTTTAAAGATTGATTAAGGGCAGACCTTAAAGTAATCCAACCTCTGAATCTTCCATCATAGTTTTGTGGTATATATTCTTTATCCCCATAGAATCCAAAGTTTGTGTATTCATCTTTTACAAGAGTGGTGTCTGGATCATATCCTTTTGAAAAAGCCTCAGCATAAGCAAATGGTTTAAAGGAAGATCCTGGCTGTCTGTTTCCTTGAGTGGCAACATTAAAAGAGGGAACAAACTTACAATCAACTGCTGGATTACAACCTTCTGGATATGATTCTGCCCAAGGATCGGCAGAACCAACCATTGATAAAATTTCTCCTGTTTGAGGATTCATAGCAACTAAGGCTGAGTTATATGTTTTATAGGTTATTGAATTTTGAGCTACTTTTTCTTTTACGATTTCTTCTGCTTTTTCTTGAAGATTGTAATCAAGAGAAGTATATATTTTCAAACCTTTTGTTTCCAAAAAGTCTCTTCCATAGATTTCTTCTAATTGTTTTTGGACATAGGTTACAAAGTGAGAAGCTTTTGTTTGCGGCTTTTGATTAAAAACAACTTCGATTAAAGATGTTTCTTCGGCCACTTCCTTAGTTATATATTCTTCTTCAGCCATTCTACTTAGTACATAGTCTTTTCTTTCCATAAGTCCGTCTAAATGACTACCGTATGGAGAGTAGTAAGAAGGTAATTGAACGATAGCCGCAAGAGTAGCGGCTTCTTCAAGAGTAATTTCTTTTAAAGGTTTTTGGAAATAAGTATTTGCTGCTTCTTCGGCTCCGTAAATGTTAATTCCAAAAGGGACTTGATTGATATACCATTCAAGAATTTGATCTTTTTCATACCTTCTATCAAGCTCAACCGCTAGAATAATTTCTTTAATTTTTCTAGTGGCTGTTTTTTCTGCTGACAAAAAAGTAGACCTTATTAACTGCTGGTCAAGAGTTGAAGCTCCCTGAGAAAGAGAAGTTGTTGTTACGTTAATTTTAATAGCTCTTAATATTCCTTTTAAATCAATGCCATGATGAGTATAAAAATCTGCATCTTCGGTAGAGATAATAGCATTTTTTAAGTTTTGAGGGATATCTTCTAGTTGAACATATTTTCTTTTTTCTTCTCCATAGATACTAGATAAAAGAACTTCTCCCGTACGGTCGTAAATATTTGTATTTTCACTCATACTAATTTCGCTAAACACTTCTGGTCTAGGAAAATCTTTAATGATTAAAAATACGAAAATAAAAAGAAGGGCAATACAGGCTAGAATAAATAGGATTAAAAATTTTAAATATGATTTAAAGTTTCTTTTTTTGTTTTTTTTCATAATAAATAAGAATAAGCTATGGCTAGAGCGAGTGCATCTGCAGCATCGTCTGGCTTTGGAATCTTTTCAAGATTAAGGAGTCTTTGCACCATTTCTTGAACTTGTTTTTTTTGAGCTCTTCCGTATCCGGTCACAGCCACTTTAACTTGTGGGGGAGTGAATTCAAAAATAGGAATATTGAAACCTGCCACTGTTAAAAGTAAAACTCCTCTGGCCTGACTTACTGGAATAACTGTTTTCTGGTTTTTAAAAAAATATAGTTTTTCTATGGAGACAGCATCTGGCTTATATTCCTTTAAAAGACTTTTTAATTCAGAGTGAATAATAACAAGCCGGTCTTCGTCCTTAGTATTGGCTGCTGTTATTATAGCTCCATAATGCAAACAACTCAATTCATCTTGAGCTGTTTCAATAATACCGAATCCTGTTGTCGCTGTTCCCGGGTCGAGCCCCAATATTCTCATTAGTCGTTTAGATTATAATAAAAGTCTTTTACGTCTTCTGATTCATCAAGGGCTTCAAATAGTTTGTAGTTCTTTTCTTTATCAGCTTCTACTTTTTCTTTAGCAATCCATGGAAGAGAAAAAGTATCAATCTTGTATCCCATTCCTTCAATGCCTTTTCTAACCTTATCAAAGTCTTCTAATTTAGTTTCTACGATAAAAGTATCTTCTTCTATGGAAATATCATCTGCTCCAGCACTGATAAAATCAAGTTCCATGTCTTCATCGTTTTTTTCTCCTTTTTTAATTTCAATTAGTCCTTTCTTTTCAAACATCCATTTAAGAGCGCCAGACTCTACTAATTTTCCTCCGTTCTGAGCAATAGTAACTCTCATTTCATTAAAGGTTCTATTCATATTATCAGTGATTCCTTCAATCAAAATAGCAACTCCTCCTGGACCATAAGCTTCAAATAAAAATTCTTCTAAAGCATCTCCTTTTAGTTCACCAGTTCCTTTCTTTATCGCCTTATCAATATTGTCAGAAGGCATGTTTTCTGTTCGTGCTTTTTCAACAATCATTCTTAGCTTTGGGTTAAAATCCAAATCACCTCCACCATCTTTGGCGGCTACTGTTATTTCTTTTGCAAACTTAGAGAAAACCTTACTTCTTAAAGCATCCTCTCTTCCTTTTTTAAACTTAATTGTACTCCAATGTGAATGTCCACTCATGATTTTATTCTATTATATTTATACTTATATTTCAAGTTTTAATTTAGTTATTTGTTGTATAAAAGGGTGACTTCTTCTTGCGTTAGAGCGCGGTTGTAGATACGGACGTCGTCTATTGAGCCATTGAAATATCTAATAGCAGCGTCTCCCCAGCTTCCAATAACTGTATTGGTTATCTTTGTGGCGCTTGAAGCAGTAGTGCCTATGTTTGTATTCTCTTGTTTTACGCCATTAACATACATCATCATACCGTCTATTGGGTCTATCGTTCCAATAATATGATACCATTGATTAGAATTCCAAACATTAGAATCTGAATACACCAGATGATCAGTTGCCTCTACGTGCGAAAACCATTGCAACTTACCATTGCCAAGCCACCAATCAAGACCCCAATTATCGCTGTTACCGCTAGTCCACCTAAATATCAATGCCTGTGTTTTAACTGTAGTATCATTAATTAATATTGGTGATTTAAACCATAAAGAAATAGTTCTCATCTCATTACCAACATTACTTCCAATATTCACATAATCATTCATCCCATCAAAACTCATCGCCGTCCCAATGTTTCCATCTACTCCAGTAGCAGAACTAGCTCCATTATTAGTTCCGTTGTTTGAATTAGGACTCATATCAGAGATAGCGGTTCCATTTTCAGTTCCAGAAGCTAAAGGATAGTAAGCAACAAGGTTATCGAAAGAAGGAACTTCTTTCACTTTCTCATCGATTGAAGTTATCTCATAGCCAAGAG
>CAZJOO010000019.1:0-11813 GCA_964547725.1 uncultured Candidatus Saccharibacteria bacterium | reverse complement strand
TTTACCTATTGACAAAATATAGTTATGAATATATAATCATAATAGATGGCAATACTAGTCCTATTACCATATAAAAAGTTAAGTATATAAAAATATGCCAAATTTAGACAAAACAGGTCCAGAAGGAAAGGGTGTCGGAACAGGTAGAGGAATGGGTCCATGCTATAGTAGAGGTGGGTTAGGTCTTCGTAGAGGATTCGGATGTAGAAGATTTTCTACAGACAAAGAAGAATCTGAATTACTAAAAGAAGATGCTGAGATTCTTGAAAGAGAATTACAAGCTATAAAAGAAAGAATTACCGAAATCGAAAGTAAATAAAAGAAAAATCCTATTTCCGTAAGGGGGTAGGATTTTTTTACATTAAATTAAAAATATATGGTTAGACCAATAAAACCTAGGAGACTATGTTTCAATCCTTCTGTCACTTATTTTAAACCCAGAGCCATGCCTTTATCTTCTTTAAAAGAAGTTGAATTAAGGTTAGATGAACTAGAGGTTCTAAGATTTTGTGATTATCAAGGATTAGAACAAAAAGAAGCGGCCAAAGAAATGAATATTTCTCAGAGCACGCTTCAACGAATTTTAACTTCGGCAAGAAAGAAAATTGCTGAAGCTATTGTCGACGGCAAAGCAATAAAAATAAATAATAAATAAATGAAAAAAATATATCCAATAACATTAATTTTAGTCATTATAATTGCTATTTTTTCAGCTTATTTCTATTCCAATCAAAACAATAAGGTTGCTAACGGAATGATTATGTTAATTGAATTTGAAAAAATTGAAGGTGTTTTAAACTGGGAAAAAGAATTAGATAGTCGAGGTATTAGCGCTTTAGTTAAAGTCCAAGACAATGTTCTTGAAGAATATCCAGATGTATTTAAAAGATTGGCTAGCAAGGGTTATGAAATAGCTGGAGGATACGACAGCGAGCCATTCTGGGATATGCCATACGAAGATCAATATAAATACATGGAAGCGTCTCAAGAGTTTATTTATAGTATTACTGGTAAAGAGATGAGAGTTTTTGGAAGTAGGTATTTTGCCTATGATGAAAATACTTTAAAAGCAGCCGATGCTTTGGGAATAGAATATATTTTAGCTAGAGGAACTCAGGGTGTTAAAGCCGCAGTTTATGCCCCAGAAGAGTATAACGTAAAGATTATTTCAGTCTCAAACATAGTTTTTGAAGACATGGGCTCAGGTTCATTGTGCGATTACAGTCTTTGGGCTAGAGGAGCTGACGGAGCTGATTTTCAAGAAGTTGTAACAGAAAGTCTTTCTGAAGACGTAGATGATTTAATTCTTGTTTCTCATGCTTATCTTGGTGGAACTAGATTAGAATGGTGGAATGTATATCTTAACGCCTTAAACTCAGAAAAAGTATCTTGGTCTTCTTTTGATTCTTGGCTTTCTAAAGTTAAAATATCTTCTTTACCAAACAAAGATATTCCTGTTAATACAGAAGTTAAATATGTTCTTCCTACTCCAGCTAAAGCGATAGAGGATTTTGAACCAGTTGAGAACCTTGAAGAATTATTAGAAGTGGATGATTTTTGTCCTATTTGTTACTGAAGTTATTTTTCCATTTGCCAGTTTAGAACTATTGTATTTGGTCCAGTATGCGCTCCTAAAACAACGTCTAAAACACTAACGGCTTCAACGTGAACGTTTTCTATACTTTCAACTAAGGCTTTAAGCTTGTTAGCTTGTTCTAAGTTATCTCCATGAGAAATGATAACACTTACTTTCCCAGAAAAACCTTCTACTTTTTTCTTAAACTCATTAAATAAAGGTGTCGCTAGTTCAAAGAAATTCTTTTGTATAGAATAAGGTTTAATTGTTTTGTTTCTAACACACATAATAACTCCGATTTTCATTTGCTTCATTTTTTGTAATCCGTAAGGTAATATTTTAGGCATTCTACCTCCAGCAAAGAGCCACTTTGGATCATCGTAAGCAAAAATTAGGTAATTGTTTTTTCGATACTCGTTAAAATTTTCAATAATCTTTTCAACACTTAGATTCTTTTTAATATCTTCTATTATTTTCATCATTAGTAATCCCTGAGCTCCGCTTCCTGTTTCAGAATCTAAAACAAAAACTCTTTTTCCATCTTCTCCTAAGAATTTAATAGCTTGATTTGCGGCGTTATATGCTCCTGAGGCGCCAGAAGTAAAAGAAAGGTGAATAACAGTCTCAAACTCTTTTAATTTGCTCTTAAAAGCTTCTAGGTACTTTTGAAGGGAAGGTTGAGAGGTCTTTATTCCTCCTTTTAATCCTAATTTTTCACCTTCTCTTTGTTTTGTAAAAACATTTCCTTCGATTTTTTCAAATTCTCCAAAATCAATATGAAAGTCAACTACGTCTATATTATTGTCATTGATAACTTCGTCGGGTAAGTCTGCCCTTGAATCAATTGTTAATCCTATTTTTTTCATGTTTATTAATTTATTTTAATATATTATTTATCATAGCAGAAAATGAATAAATATAATATATAATTGCAATAAATTAGTAAATAAGATAAAATAAAAATATGAAAAACATAAAAGATTTTGTTAATAGAATTATTGCTTTTAGGGATGCCAGAGATTGGAAACAATTCCAAAACCCCAAAGACATGTCTTTGTCTTTAGTCTTAGAGGCAGCAGAAGTGATGGAACATTTTCAATGGAAAGATAATAAAGAAATGGAAGAATACCTCAAAACAAACAAGGAGTATGTCGCAGAAGAGCTAGCAGACGTTTTATATTGGGTTCTTTTAATGAGTCACGACTTAGATATAGATATCTTAGAGGCTGCAAATAGAAAAATGGATAAAAACGAAGCAAAATATCCCGTAGAAAAATCAAAAGGAAATCATACTAAATACGATAAATTATAAATGAATAAACCGAAAATTAAAATTGAAGATTTAGGATATAGTGAGTTTTTCAAAACTAATTACGACAAGTTGAAATTGAGCGAATCTTCTGTTGCCAGAGTTGTCGCTGAACACAAAGGAGCGTATAGAATTAAAAACGAAAATGGTGAGTATCTAGGAAAGGTTACGGGAAAGAAAATGTTCGATGCTCTTTGTAGGGAAGATTATCCCGCTGTTGGTGATTGGGTTGTTGTTACTGAGCTTAACGAAGATCAGGCAGTAATTTTACAAACATTGCCAAGAAAAACAATATTGAAGAGGAAGTATAATAATAAAAACGAAACTCAAATTATTGCGACAAACGTAGACGTGGTTTTTATCGTTGAATCTAACGGTAGAGACTTTAGCTTAAATCGTTTTGAAAGATATTTTGCGATTGCTAAAGATGGAGGAGTGAAACCAGTTATTGTTTTAAATAAAATAGATTTAATCTCTGAAGAAGAATTGAAATTAAAATCAAAGGAAATAAAAGAAAGATTCGAAGGGGTTGATTTTATTCCGGTTAGTACTGTTTCGAAAGAAGGACTTGATGATTTAAAAAACTATATAGAAAAAGGAAAGACCTATTGCTTTTTAGGTTCTTCAGGAGTAGGGAAGTCTTCTTTAATTAATGAGCTCCTCAAACAAGATATTATTAAAACAGAGACTGTCAGTTCTTATCATGATAGAGGAAAACACGCGACCACAAGTAGACAAATGTATTTCTTAGAAAATGGCGGAATCGTTATTGATAACCCAGGAACAAGAGAGGTGGGAATGGCCGATGTTAGTGAAGGGATAGATGACCTTTTTGATAAAATAACGGAATGGTCTAAGGAGTGTAAGTATGTTGACTGCGCTCATATTCACGAGCCTGGCTGTAGAATTCTTTTAGCTTTAAAGGAAGGTGAACTAACAGAAGAACAATATTCAAATTATATTAATCTTAAAAAAGAAGCTGATTTTTTCAGCTTAAACAAACACGAAAAAAGAGAAAAGAATCGTCAGTTTGGAAAGTTTATCAAAAACGCAAAAAAAGATTTAGAGAAACTTAATTAAAGAATTTTTACTCCAAATTTTTCTAATTCTTCAGCTAGCCTTCTTAATGGTAGTCCCATTGCGTTAAAAAAATCTCCTTCGATTCTGTCTACTAAAATAGCTCCGCAATCTTGCATAGAATATCCTCCAGCCTTATCTAAAGGCTCTCCTGTTTTGATATAAGCTTCTATTGTTTCTTTAGATAAGTTTTTCATAAATACTTTTGTTATTTGATGAAAAGAAATTGATTTATTGGTACTAGTATCAATAATTGTGACGCCGGTAATAATGTTGTTTTCTTTTCCATTCAAAAGAGTTAGCATTTCTTTTGCTAATGTTTCGGTTTTTGGTTTTCCTAAAACTTTTTCATTAAAAACAACGAAAGTATCAGCGGCAATAATAATAGCGTTATCGTTTTTATTTGCGACAGACTTTGCCTTGCCAAAAGAAAGATACTCTGAAAGTTCTTCAGGAGACATCTTTAAACTCATATCTTCTTCATAGTCACTTCCTTGAATCTCAAAAGGAAGTCTAGTTTTTAAAAGGATTTCTTTTCTACGAGGAGAGGTTGAAGCTAAAATAATTTTTTTCATATTAATTAAATCATACAGAAGTTGTTAAATTTTTTCAATATTTATGCTATTATATATTCAAGATATATAATGGAAACACACTTTTACTTATTGAAATATTAAAAGTTAAAGAGTGTCTATAACTAGGTCGACGAAAATCGTAATAATTAAATTTAAATTTAAAAAATATGAAAAATGAAATTTTAATCGCAAGTCTTTTATTCGTTTTTATCCTAGCCGGTAGTGTTAGCGCTGCGGAAAAAGGTAATCAACCAGAGGTAAAAGGCCAACAACAAGTAACACAAACTTCTAATCAAGGACAAGAAACAGAGCTTCAAGAAAATATTCAAATTCGCGTTACTGATAATCAGGGAAATGATATTCAAGTTAGAGAGCAAGAACAATTAAGAGATGGCTCAGAAGCTGGAAGCCAAGTTCAAAACCAAGGAGAGAATAATCAAATCCAAAATAATTCTGGAGAAAATTCTTCACAAAGAAGAAGTAATGTTGCGAATGCTGTTCAACAAATGCTTCAAGTTTCTGAAAGAAATGGCGGTATTGGAGAGCAAGTAAGAGTTTTGGCTCAAAACCAAAACCAGAATCAAATAGAGTTAGAAGATGCTTTGTCAAAAGTTGAGAAAAGGAATAACTTTACTAAGTTTTTTATCGGTTCTGATTTTAAAGCAATAAATAGCGCCGAAACTATTTTAGAGCAAAGCAACCAGCAGATTCAAGAGCTTATTCAAGTTAAAAATCAATTAGAGAATGCTTCAGACCAACAGATTCTAGAAGAACAAATTCAACTTCTTGAGAGTGTTAACTCGGAAGTAGAGAATGTTTTAAACAATTCTCAAAAAGGATTTAGCTTACTAGGATGGATGTTTAAACTATTCTCAAACTAAATTTCTTATATGAAACCAGCCACAATAGTGACTGGTTTTAAATAAATGCATGAATAAAAAACAAAAAATATTTACTATTATTTTAATTTTAACAACTTTAGCGTTTGTAACTTGGGAGTTAAATATTCCCAAGGAAGAAATTAATCCTCAAAACTGTACCTATTCCATCGATGGAAAAAATGTAACTTTGCAAGACGGTTATGCTGAAGAAGAAATAGAGAATTCTGGCTCAAAAATTGTTACGCAGTATTTTGGAAACGCAGTTAGTTCCGACTTTAACGGTGACGGAAGAATTGATACAGCCTTTCTTATTACGCAAAATAATGGCGGAAGCGGAACCTTCTTTTATCTAGCCCTCGCTTTAGATAACAAAAATAGTTGTAAGGGCACTAACGCTATCTTTATAGGAGATAGAATTTCACCACAAACAACAGAAGTTCAAGAAGGAAAGATAATTGTAAATTATGCAGACCGAAGAATGGACGAACCAATGGTTGCTTTTACTTCCATTGGAATTAGTAGACAATTTTTAGTTAAAAACGATGTTTTAGTAGAAGTCACTCCTGAAGATTCTGCCAAGGAAACTTCTTGTTTGCTTTCAGGAGGAACTATTGGAACATCAATGTGTTGCATGTCTGCATCAGACTTTCCAAACTCTTGCCTTATAGGTTCTTGTGGATGTTCTCCTATGAATAGCCACGAAATAAAAACTTGTAACTGCGGAGAGGGTAAATGTTTCGACGGAAACGTTTGCATTTCTTTATAACTCAAAACGCCCCCAAAAGGGGCGTTTTTTAGTTTATTTCCTATTCTCGATTCTTTCTCTTATCTCAGCGAAGAAATCTTCTTTGCTAATTTCTCTGGTTTGAATTCTACCTCTATCTCTAATTATTAAATTAGTAGAGTTAACTTCGTTATCTCCAATTACTAACATGTATGGAGATTTTTCATTAACAGCTTTTCTAATTTTATTTCCAACAGTTTCGTTGTTAATATCAACTTCTATCCTAATGTGTTCTTTTCTAAATTCGTCAGCTAATTCTTGAACAAAGTCGATATGCTTTTCGCTAACCGCAATTAGTTTAACTTGAACTGGTGATAACCAAAGAGGGAAGTTCCCAGAATAGTGTTCGATAAGAAGTCCGATAAACCTTTCGAATGACCCAAAGAGGGCTCTGTGAAGCATGTATGGGGCTTCCTTCTCTCCTTTATCGTTAGTGAAAGACATCTCAAATCTTTCTGGTAAATTGAAGTCAAATTGAAGAGTGGAACATTGCCATTCTCTTCCTAAAGCATCCTTTATTTTAAAATCTAATTTAGGTCCGTAGAAAGCAGCTTCTCCTTTTTCTTCAGTAACTTTAAGATTTTTTTCTTTAGCAATCTTACGTAAAACTTCTTCAGAAAAGTCCCATCCTTCATCGCTTCCAGCATATTTTTCTTTATTAAGAGGATCTCTTAAAGAAAGATATGTGTTAACTGATTCTGGATTAAAACCAAATGATTGATAGATGAATAAGATGAAATCAATAACTCTTTTTAATTCATATTCAACTTGGTCTTTTCGACAGATGATATGAGCATCGTCTTGGGTAAAACCTCTAACTCTAGTTAGTCCAGAAAGTTCACCTTTCTTTTCAAAACGATATACAGTTCCACATTCAGCCCATCTCATAGGAAGTTCTCTGTATGAGTGAGGAGAGTTGTTGTATATACATACATGGAAAGGACAATTCATTGGTTTTAGCAAGAATTGTTCTGATTCCGCCACTTCTTCTCCATTTCTTTTACTCTCCAAAGATTGTCCTATTTCAATTGGTGGATACATGCTGTCTCCATAAAAACCCCAGTGGCCTGAACGCTCCCATAGTTTTCTATTACCAATATGAGGAGTACGAACAAGGTCATATCCACTTTCAAGGTGTTTCTGAATCCAGAAATCTTCAATAATCCTATACAATAAAGCTCCTTTAGGATGCCAAAGAATTAAACCAATACCAACATCTTCTTCTGTGTGAAAAAGGTCTAGTTCTTTTCCCAAAACTCGGTGGTCTCTTTTTTTAGCTTCTTCAAGCATGATTAAATGTTTGTCTAATCCTTCTTTGCTTTCAAAAGCAAAACCATAGATTCTAGTTAACATAGGGTTTTTCTCACTTCCTTTCCAATAAGCTCCAGCTATTTTATCTAGTTTAAAAGCATCAGGCTTTATTTCGTTTGTGGAAGCAACGTGAGGGCCAGCACACAAATCAACAAAAGATCCAGTTATATATGTAGAAACTGTATCTCCAGGGATTCCTTCTATGAGCTCTAATTTATATGGTTCGTTTTTAAATAATTCAAAAGCTTCTTCTTTTGAGATTTCTTTTTTCTCGAAAGGAATGTTTTGTTTTACCAAATGTTTCATCCTTTTCTCAATCTCTTTCAAATCTTTTTCTTCAATAGTTAAATTATCGAAGTCGTAATAAAAGCCATTATTAATTGCTGGACCAATTCCTAATTTACAATTAGGATATTTTTCTTTTATCGCTATCGCTAGTAAATGAGATAGCGAATGTCTAATAGTTTCTTCGTTCATATTTTTGTTTTTAATTAATAAAAAAACCTCATCTTAATCTCAAAAAATTTGAGATTGGGACGAGGCTTAAAGTTCGCGGTTCCACCCAATTTCTCTAGGGTTAGCTAGAGCTCTTAATTGAATCCTTTAGTTTAGCTCAACAAGTTGAGGAGAACCCTATGGTTGGTAGCCATAGCAATCACTTTAGGATTGGCTATATAATACATCTTTCTATTTATTTTGTCAAAAGATTTTTTAAGTGATACGATGTAAGTATATGGAAAAAAGAATTATCGCTCACTTAGATATGGATGCTTTTTTTGCTTCCCTAGAAGAAGTTGCTACTCCTGGTTTTTTAGGCAAACCAATTGTTGTTGGTTCTGATCCAAAAGACGGAAAGGGAAGGGGCGTAGTTTCTACTGCCAATTACAAGGCTAGGGAATATGGAATTCATTCTGCTCTCCCAATTTCAACAGCGTGGAAACTATCTCAAAAAGCTAAACAAGAAGGAAAGTTAGAGGTTATTTTTTTGCCCGTAGATTTTAAATTATATGAAAGAGTTTCGGGAGAAATTCTTTCGATTGTTAAACAGCATTCAAGTTTGGTTGAACAGGCAAGCATAGACGAGTTCTATTTTGATTTAAGCTCTTTTAAAACTTTTAAGAAAGCAAAAGCTATTTGTTTAGCAATAAAAGAAGAGATAAGGGAAAAAGAAAAGGTGACTTGCTCTATTGGAATCGGACCTAATAAATTAATTTCTAAAATCGCTGCTAATGTTAATAAGCCAGATGGAATTCTTCTAATTAAAGAAAGGGAAGTTCGTAAGTTTTTAAATCCTTTACCTATTAAAAAAATTCCTGGCATAGGACTTAAAACAAATCAACTATTAAATCAAAAAGGAATTGTTTTAATTAGAGACTTGAGTAAGTTTACCAAAAAAGAAATGGAAGCTATGTTAGGAAAGAGTGGAATAAAGATATATCATAGCGCGAAAGGAATTGATAATACCCCAGTGACTGAATTCCATGAAGTAAAATCTATTAGTGAGCAAACTACGTTTGATGAAAATACTTTAAACGCCGCTCTTATCATGGATGCTTTTTCAACTCTTTCGAAAAATGTTTTTAATACATTTATTAAAAGTGATTTTTCTAAATTTAAAACAATAACTGTTACTATTCGTTTTTCTGATTTTCAAACAAAAACTAGCTCTAAGAGTTTAAAAGAGGGAATTAGTAAAAAAGAACAAAAACGTTTCAAGTTAGAAATTTTAAAAATTGTTCTCCCTTTTTTAGACAAGAGAAGTAATCCCAAAGAAAAGCTAATCAGACTAATTGGCGTTAGAATTGCGAGTCTGATTTGAGTGTTGACAGAATTATTTATTTGTGGCATAAGATAAGTGTTGTTTCCGAATAAAGTTCGGTGGCAACATACAGTTCTTATTTTAAAGGAGGTGATAACATTCTAAGAAAGATTTATGAAAATGAAAACTGATGCGCTTCTGCTGCCGTCATACCATCCCCACTTTATATATAGCCACTTTTTCCGATATGATTTAGTGGCTTTAATTTTGACAAAATAACAATAATAATATATATCAAATATGGTTATTAAAGATGAGTAGAAATTCGAAATTGATCATTCTTGATGTTTACGACGGTGTGCGTCATTGTACTTGCAGCTTTAAAAGCGAAAAAGATATTGAAGAGTTCAAGGAAAAACATCCAAGCTATGTACTTACGGATCATCTAGGAGTGCTTTTGTTCACTCGAAAATAAAAGAAGACATTAGGTCTCTTTTTTTATTGACAAAACACATGTTTATATTGTATAATATGTTTGCCATCAACTTAAGATGACCCTCTACAAAAGTTTTGTAGACAGCTCTTTAAAATAGGTGAAAAAATGATTAACATGGAAGAAGCGGAAAGAAATCTATTGCATTATTTCCTTATGCAAAGCATGGAAGTATATCTAAAACAGAACATGAAAACGTGGACAAAGGCTTGGAAAGTTTCTGAGACCGAAGCAATGGAGTTTGTTAAGAAAACTCTTCACAAGTTTATGTCGCAAAAAATTGAAGGCAAAAAATTAACTCCTTCGAACTTCTTAGAGCTTTTATTAAGTACTGATTTAGAAACATTCTTCAGAACTCATGGAAACCAAATAAACCAAATGAGTGTCGTTAAGGGTTGGTCAAAAGCCGAGTTTCTTAAATACGCTGAGCCAATCGTTCACCAAGTAATAGATGAAGTTTTTTCATCTAAATAAATAGATACCAGAGTGGAACTTAAAGACAAGTTCTGTAAAAGGGGTAAAATTGTCATACCAAATGGTAGGCACGGAACAAGAACCCTAACTTCGTAATCTATTTAAATACCCATCAATAAAAAGATGGGTTATTTTTTTATTTACTTTTATGATATAATTAACCTATGCCTATCCATTATGTTACAGGGAACAATACAAAGTTTAATTACGCTAAGTCTTTTTTTGACAAAAAAAGAATTGATTTAGTGCAAACAAAACTTGATATTTCTGAAATTCAAAGCTCAGACCCTATTTCAATAGCAGAATCAAAAGCCAATCAAGCCTGGAAGAAGATAAAAGAGCCTCTCTTTGTTAGCGATAGCTATTGGATGATTCCTGCTTTAAATGGATTCCCTGGGCCCTATATGAAAGATATTAATTTATGGTTTACCCCTCAAGATTTTCTTAATTTAATGAAAGATAAAAAGGATAGAACAATTATTTTAAAAGATACTATTTTTTATATAGATAACCAAGGCTTTAAAACTTTTACTAACGATTATTCAGGTATAATTTTAGAAAAAGCTTGCGGTAGTAAATATTTAACTTCAATAGATGCGATAGCATCTTTCAGTGATTCAAAAAAAGCTATAGCAGAAGAAACATCGTTTTCATTTAAAGAGGAGCGAATTGCTTGGAATAATTTTGTTGATTGGTTAAAACTAAGAGATTAGTATTGACGGTTAGCGTAAAAAGAATCATTATTTAATAGGTATTTACTAATGACGAGAGTTATTATAGAAGGGTGTGGAATGAATTTATTTTACGATTCCATGGAACAGAAACGAGCCTTTGAGGCCATTAGAATAGACTCTAAAGGAAAAGAGAATGTTCTGGTGGTTGTTACTGGTATAGAATCTAAAAAAAGTACTAAAAGTATTTTTACCTTAACTGTTATTAACGTTGAAGATGACAGAGAAAAATTTAAAGGAGATTATAATCGCTCTGAACAGCATGGGGAATTAAGCAAATTGCACTAATTCCTTTTTTATTTGACATGTAGAAATAAAAAGGTATATTTATCTAGGTTCTTATAATGGTGAACAAAATTATTATATGCATGCTGACAGTAGTAATTTTCGCGTCAGACATGTGGTTATTCTATGAGTTTATTAGAAATGATGGATTCGGAGATCTTTTGTATACAATCGTTCTTCTTCTCGTATTATTTACATCGTTACTAATTCTCATTGTGCTTTACTGGATGCTTAGAAGGATGTAATAACTATATATTATATCCTTTTTTTGTTTGGAAAATATAAATATTGACAAAAACCAAAAATATGATATAAATCGAGATAGAACAATGACAAAATCAAAGGACAGAATTATCGACAGACCAGTAAAATGTAAACTGGGTCAATTTGCAAGCTCGGGAACAAACTTCTCTGTATCTATGGGGCTTAGCAAAAAAATGGTTGAAGACTTCTCAAAAGAATCCAATGGAACAGTTTGCATTAGGACTGAAAAAGGTTCAATGGAAGGTAGAATTGTTAGAATTCAACCCAAAGGAAAGAACGAAGTTTCTTTTTCGT
>CAZJOO010000018.1:12962-13591 GCA_964547725.1 uncultured Candidatus Saccharibacteria bacterium | reverse complement strand
GATAGTGGTTACTACAAATCAGGAAATGGTTGCGTAAAAAAATAGTTTTATAATAAATATATGCACGAAGAGCGTCGAATAAGGAAAAATAAAAATGTCTGAGAAAGCTTTGCAGGCATTAGAAATTTAATATTTATAACTTGAAGTGTTTACGTTCTTCGAACATCAATATAATCTTTAAAATAATATTATGGAGAAACTTACAAAGAAAATAGCAATCGGACTTATTGTATTTCTAATAGTATGTTTTGCTTATGAATTATTTTTAAAACATCAATCGGGGGGTTTGAATTAGCAATAAAATAATTAACATGAATAATAATTTTAAAATAATAATAATTTTATTAATATTCTTAATAGTTCCTTTTATGGTTGTTAATGCAAGGAGCGGTTGTTGTTCTCATCATGGTGGAGTTTGTGGTTGTAAATGTTGTGACGGGACTTCTTTGTCTTCAACTTGCGCTCCTTATTATCCACAATGTAACTCTTCTAAAAAAACTACGAACGTGAAAGCAGTTACAAAATCCGAATCCACACCATCAGCATCTACGCCAAAAAATACTTCAGACTTATCGGCTTCTATTTTACATAACGTAGATAGTAATAGTAAGAATGATGATACTGAATAT
>CAZJOO010000018.1:1854-12952 GCA_964547725.1 uncultured Candidatus Saccharibacteria bacterium | reverse complement strand
CAATCTGCTTGTTCCGCTGAAAAAGGAAGTTGCAAAGAACATTTATTCCAAAAATTTAAATCACGTCGCAAGAATGATTTATGAAAAATTATTAGTAGAGTGAAAATAATAAAAAATTACTAAAAGGTGTAAAAATCGTTGGATTAAATTTAAAGAATAATTTTCTAAAGAGATAAAAAATATATTTTACAACACTGAAAAAGCTGGTAGAAGTCTTGTTTGAATAAACGAATATTTCTGCTATAATATAAAAGTTAAAATAATTTTTAAATATATGAGTATGAGTTTTACCAAAATTGGCAGGTCTTTATTTTATGTCTTCGTTTTTTTACTACCTTTGTTTTATATCTCGAATCCTTTTGTTTCGATGGAATTTAACAAAATGGTCTTTTTGCTTCCTTTTTTAAGCATTATTACTATTTTTGCAATTTTAGGAATATTTAAAGAAGGAAAGTTGGAGTTGAGGGGTGGTTTGGTTTCTTTAGGAATCACTATTTTTCTTTTAATGGCAGCTATTTCTACCATTTTCTTTTCCATTAATCCTTCTAATAGTTTTTTTGGAGAAAGTGGAAGTGCAAATTCCTTAATCTCATATTTACTTTATGGAGGAATTTTCTTTACCGGGCTTACTTTGATTAAAGAAAAGAGACACGTTCAAAGAATAGGTTTGTTTTTAATTTCAAGTATTTCTATTCTAACCTTAGGGTTTTTAGGCCGAGTTTTAATAGGTGGAGAGATAAATCTTCCTTTAACTAGCATTAATATTCTTGCTTTATTGAATGCTGTTGGAATGGTAATGCTTTTCTTTTTATCTAAAGAAGAAGAGAACCCTACGATAAAAGGCCTTCTTGGCTTAGCTTTTTTCATTCTTGGAGCAGGACTTATTCTTATTAATTTCAATACAGCTTGGTTTATTTTGGCGGTAGCTTCCTTCTTAATGTTCTGGGTTCTTATTCTTGTAAATAGTTTTAAAAAACAGAACTTTATCTTACTTTTAGTGACTATTGTTTCTGTTGTTTTGTTCTTTTTCAGCCCAAACCTTCCTTTTGATAAAGGGGAAGATGCTCAGGTTTTAGGATTTGGTGAAAGTGTTAATATTGCTCAGCAATCAACCTTCTTGGGTTCAGGTATTGCTAGTTTCGACGAATCCTTTTTGAAACATAATCCAACAAAACTACAAAATGGTGTTTATTATGAATCGTCATCAGTTGCTTTCACAATATTAAATGATTTTGGTGTTATTGGTTTTATTTTATTCTTTATACCTTTTGGTTATTTAGCTATTAAAGAATCTAAGAGATTTTTACTTTCAAAGTCTGATTTTTATGAAAAAATGAGTTTTGTTTTCTTTTTCACACTTTTCCTCCTTTTATTCTTTTACGGTTTTGATTTAATTCTCATGTCTTTACTATTTCTTTCTGCTGCTTTGCTGGTTACTTTTTTAGAAAAAAGGAAAGAAATTTCTTTTAAAAATATGAATTCTAACGTAATAGTTTTGATTCTTGGCTTACTCGCTTTACTTTTAATGGCAATTATTGTTTTGAATTATTTCTATTATCAGGATTATCTTGCCGAAAGTTATTACGGAAAAGCTATAGAGATTCATTCTGAGGATAGAAGCAAAGGAATTGAGTATTTGGAAAAGAGTAATGGTTATATTGAAAAAGAGAAAACTTTAATTGGTTTATCTCAATTATATTTATTAAAAGCAAGTGATTTATATACTCAAAGCAAGCTTCTTGAGACAAAAGAAGAAGATAGGACAACAATAATGGAAGAGTGTGAGAGTTTTATGGCTCTTTCTGAGAGTAAGGCTGTTAGGGCCACTGAAATTAGCCCGAGCGACTATTATACTTGGATTAATTTAGGAAATATTTACAATAATAGAAGATATTTGAGAGACGAACCTGTTGAAGAAAAGGTGATTGATTCTTATACTAAAGCTTCCGAGTTAGCACCAAACAACAAAGCGGCTTTTTCTGCACTAGTTCAGATTTATAGTGAGCTCGGAAATGTGGAAATGAGAGAGGTCTATTTAGAAAAAATTAATTTGATTGAGGCGGAATGAAAACATATTTTAAAGCTTTAAGTTTTTTAAAATACCAAAAAGGTTTAACAGTAGCGCTTATTATCTCTTGTTTTGTTTTAGCTGGCTTAACTGTTGCAGAACCTTTCTTCTTTAAAGAGATTATTAACAGTTTAGTGTCTTTTACAGGAGAGCAAAGTTTCGGTGGTAAGTTTGCGACTGTTTTTTTGGTTTGGATAGGTATTGTTTTAGCAAATATATCAATTCAAATGATTTCTTCGTATGGTTCTGGTGTTGTTACAACAAGAATCTACGGCATTTTATGGAAAAAAACTTTTGATCATATTATGAGCATGTCTATTGATTTTTTCCAAGGGGAAAAGATTGGAAGTATTGTTAGGGAGTTTGAAAGGGGCTTAGACAATATTCATAGTCAGTATATGTCATTTTTTAGGCATTTATTGATAAACATTTGCATTCTTTTAATATTAATACCAATGGTATTTTTCTTGAATGTTAAAATGGCTTGGCTTATAGTTGCTATTATCCCTATACTGGTTTTCCTTATTATTTTTGCAATCAACAAAGTTAGAAAAACTCAATCAGAAGTTGACAAAAAATGGTCAGAGCTTTCAGGAACGGCCTATGATGTTATTAGCAACATCTTTTTAGTCCAAAGTTTTACTTTGGGAGACAGATTGTCAGGAGCGGTTGATAAATTAAGAGGAGAAGCAGTTGAAGAGCAGATTAAAACAAGTAAATGGTGGGGGATTATCTCTGGAACATCAAGAAGCTTGGGATTTATTCTAAACGTTGTAGTATTCTTTATGGGAAGTATCCTTTATCTTAAAAATGAGATGTCATTAGGAGACATTATTATGTTTATAGGATTTACTTCCATTATTATCAATGTCTTTAACTCAATTTTCTGGATAGTTCTTGATTATACTTGGCAAAGAGAAAAAATCATTGCTTTTTTCAAGATTTGGGAAACAAAAGCAACAATAAAGAACGAAAAGAACGCTCTTGTGGTTGGTAAACTATCAGGAGGAATAGAGTTTAAGAATGTTTCTTTTGAGTATAAGGATGGTATGCAAGCTTTAAAAAATGTTTCTTTTAAGATTGAACCGGGTGAGGTTGTTGCCTTTGTGGGACATACTGGTTCGGGAAAAACTACCACTGCAAATCTAATTTCTCGCTTCTATGACATTAAAAAAGGAGAAATTTTAATGGATGATATTGCCATTAAGGGCATAGACCTTTATTCTTTAAGAAGAAACACTGCTGTCGTTTTTCAAGATAGTACTTTTTTAAACGCTAGTTTTTTTGAAAACTTGAGAATTGATAACGATGGAATAACTAGAAAAGACATGGAAAAGGCTTGCAAGAAGGCTTGTGTTTGGGAAGTGATTAAGAGAAACAAAAAAGGACTTGATCAGGAGATAGGAGAGAAGGGAACTAAGCTTTCTGGAGGAGAAAAACAGAGATTAAGTATTGCAAGGGCTATTTTAAAAGATGCTCCAATTCTTATTCTTGACGAAGCTACTTCTGCTTTAGATGCGAAGACAGAACACAAGATTCAAGAAGCTATTTCTAACGTAATAAAAGATAGAACAACAATAATTATTGCCCATAGATTATCAACTATTAAAAAAGCAGATAAGATATTTGTTTTTGAAGAGGGAAAGATAATTGAGACAGGGAACTTTGATACTCTAATGAAAAAGAAGGGAAGTTTTTACGAGCTTGTAAACTATCAGGTTACAATTTAAATAAAAAAAGAACCTCATAAAAATAGAGGTTTTGGGACTAGCACGATTTTCTCTTTCTAGAGTTTATCGACGTGAAATTAATCACGAACAGTCCTATAATGATCAGGCCAATGGTTAATGGAATGATGAATTTAAACCAAGCAGCATCGTCTCTGTAAAACATCAGTCCTGCTTCTACCTTTTCAAAGGTATGGAAGGGCGGTGTTTCGTAGAAAGAACTGTACACTATCACTGATAAGTCTTTGAGGCTCCAATATGTTTGTAGGAAGTTCCCATTATAATTTCTTTCAGTGTAATATATTTTGTTCTCTGCGAGAGCGACGAATTGGTCTTTTGTTATCCATTCTTCAGGACGGCTAAGTCCCATATAACCAGTTCCTATTGTAACGAGCTCTTCTTTGATGTCTATTTGCTCATAGTTTACTGCTAAGTCTTCAGTCTGTACAAGGGTGGGCTCTTGGCTTAAAAAACCAAGAGTCATACATGTTGCGGCAATAAGTATTACTGCAACAATTACGATAGCGAGTTTTTTTCTTGAAATAAACATTTAATTCACACTCCGTGAATGCTTTAATTGTGCCACAATAATTAACTTTTGTCAATGGTTTGCTTGACTTATTCCTTTCTATATTTTATCTTTAAAAAAGCTCCTTTTAATAAGGACGGGATTAATTCAAATGACAAAACCGGAAGAAGAGAAGCTTTACGAAAAGCTTCAATATTTGTATGAGTCTGGAAAATTTGGAGAGGTTATTGGTGAATATGACCTATTGTCTCCAGAAAAAAGATTCCCTGGAATAAAAAAACTCGTTGGATTTTCTTTTTACAATCAGAGAAACTATGACGAGTGTCGAAAAATTATTTCTGAGCTAAACGAAGAAGATAATGTGGAGCTACGTGCATACATGGCTGCATATGTAGACAAGGATGAAAGAAAGCTTTTGGCTATCTACCGTAAATTTCCCCACAATCCAAGCGTTTGCAACGCTCTTGTTATTTGTGCTAGAAACAAAGGCAGTTCTATTAGTCTAGGAACTGTTCGAGAGACTTTAGAAATCACAAAAGACAATAGTCGGATATCGGCGCACCTTTTTCATAATGGTGGAAGATATTGTCTTGACCAGGGACGTTATGCTGAAGCGCTTTCATATTTTTTGATGGCTGATTCAAAGTATGATAAAAAAAGTTATCCTGACAAAGGAGCACTTTTTCATTGGATGTCAGTAGCTTGGGAAAGACGTGGTTTTATTCCGAGTGCTTGGGATGCTTCTAAAGCTTCCGAAGGATATTGGAAAGAAGCTTGCAGGGCTGATCCTACCAACGTAAAGTTCCGTGAAAATTATGAGAATGAGAAAAAGCGTTCAAGTGAACTTTTTTTCAAAAAGGCTTAGATTTAATATCTTTGCCTTATTTTTTTGACAAAATCTAAAAAAAGTGATATAGAATAATTGTGAGTGATTTTAGATTAATTTCTAAATCCATCTATGTCGGCGAAAGACTCTACGGATTGTGGAGTTTTTTGCTTTTTATGTAAAGGTCCACGAACATGTTGTGCATTAAAATTTATTCTTTCGTAATTGCACAATATCATATGGACCTGTACAAACTATTGACAAAAAAAGAGGTAAGTGATACATTATAACTGTAAAAGATTTGCAAAGAACTCGCACTTGATTGCGGGTTTTTTGTTTTCAAAAATTAGTTTTTGTGGTAAGGTTTAATTAATGAGCTTGCACAAAAAAATATTAATTGGTAAACTAATATCAGCCGAGGGGACACTCACTTTAGACATAACATGGAGAAGATTCCTCGGCTTTTTTAATTATGGAACAAAATATTTCTTTAAAGGATAAAAATAGTTTTCATATAGGCGGAATAGCTAAATATTACGCTCTTGTTAGTTCTAAAGAAGAACTTTTAGAGACTATTAACTTTGCTAAAGAGTCTAAACTTCCTATTTTTATTATCGGAGAAGGAAGTAATGTTTTAGTTTCTGATAACGGATTCAAAGGAGTAGTTATTAAGCTTGAGTTAAATCAAATAAACGATTCCTCTGTTGGAGCAGGAGTGCCTTTGAGGAATCTTGTTTTAGAAGCGAAAACTTTAAATTTAGGAGGACTTGAATGGGCGGTAGGAATTCCAGGAACGGTTGGAGGAGCAGTTTTCGGAAATGCAGGAGCTTTTAAACACTCTATTTCAGAAGTGATTGAGGAAGTAGAATTCTTTAATGGAGAAGAAATTAAAATATTGAAAAACAATGAGTGTGGTTTTGGCTATCGAGAAAGTATTTTTAAGAACAATCCAAACTATATTATTTTAGGAATAAAGATTAGGCTTAATGGAGGTTTTGATTTAGAGTTGATGCAAGACTGTTTCAATAAAAGAAATAACCCTAAGGGTTATTCAATTGGTTCTATTTTTAAAAATCCCGAAGGTTATTCTGCAGGAAAATTAATAGAATCTTGCGGATTAAAAGGGAAACAGATAGGAGGAGCTATTATTTCAAAA
This sequence comes from uncultured Candidatus Saccharibacteria bacterium, assembly GCA_964547725.1. GTDB lineage: Bacteria > Patescibacteriota > Minisyncoccia > Minisyncoccales > Minisyncoccaceae > JAAZMU01. The sequence goes on along the minus strand of CAZJOO010000018.1, from coordinate 6,646 downwards.
GAGCACGCTAATTGGATTATAAATCTTGGAAAGGCTAGTTCTGACGATGTAGAGAAGTTAATTTCTCTGATGAAAACTGAAGTTAAAAAGAAATTCAACATTGATTTAATTGAAGAAATTAGGCGGTGTGGAGAAGCTTAATAATTAAAAACACATTATTTTTTAATGTGTTTTTTATAATCTCAAGGTTGTAATAATCTCATTTTAATGGTACTATTTAGGTGTTATGGAAATAAGTATAAAAACAAAAAACGTAACAATAGATAGCGACTTAAAAGAGTTCGCTCTTGAAAAAGTAGCTAGTTTAGAAAAGTTTTTAGACAAGCCAGAGACTCTTCTTGCTGAAGTAGAATTAAGTAAAACTACTGAGCATCACAATAAAGGAGATATCTTTAGGGCGGAAGTTCAAATAGAAGTTCCAGGAAAACTTTTAAGAGCAGAATCAACTAGAGAGGATTTAAAAATCGCTATAGTTGAAGTAAAAGATCAGCTTCAGATTCAGATTAAAAAATATCAGGAGACAAGATAGAAGTTTTGAGGTTGATATTTTTCAAGATAAGAGTTTGTTTTTAATTTTAAAATACTTAAAATGAAATATTTTTACGAAAAACTAGCCGAAGACAGTCTTAGAATTGGATATAAAATAAAGAAAAGTATTTATTCTAAAAAGAATAAAAAGAACAAGATAGAAATTATTGAAAATGATCTTTTGGGAAAGATTTTCGTTTTAAATGGAGAAATAAACTTAATTGAAAAATATGAATTTGCTTTCAGTGAAATGGTGGCTCATTCTATTATGTTTTCTCATCCCAAGCCAGAAAGAATTCTTTTAATAGGTGAAATTGATAGAGGTATTTTAAAAGAAATATTAAAACACAAAAATGTAAGCGAAGCTTATTTCATTTCTGACAACAAAGAAGCTAAAGAAGTTTTTGAAAAGAATTTTGCTAGTTTGACTGTAAAGAGCGACATTAAGGTAAAATACGTTTTTGATAATTCTGTTGAATATATTAATAATTTTGAAGATTATTTTGATGTTGTTATCATAGATTCTAACAATCCAGAGTTTAGGAAAAAGGTTTTCCTAAAATCTGTTTTTAAAGCTTTGACAAGAGAAGGAATGATTTCTTTAGTCTCTGGAAGTTTAAAGAAAGCTTCTATCAATAGTGAAGTTAAAGTTTTTAAGACTATTTTTAGATATCCAACCGTAATTAGAATACCTTCCACTCAAGAAGTTTTTTCAGACTTAGGAGTAATTTTAGCTTCTAAAAAAATAAATGTTTCAGAGATAAACTTGAGACCTCTAATCTCTAGATTTAAGCAATTTAAAGAAGCTAAAAATCTAAAATATTACTCTCCAGAGATTTATTTAGCGTCTCTTGTTATTCCAAAGTTTTACGAAATAAAGTAAAATTTTGTTGATTAATTTCCTATTTTATATAATAATAAATTTATGTTTAATTTAACTAAAATTTTTGGTGACGCAAACGAGAAATACGTAAAGAGTTTAGAACCTGTTCTAAATAAGATTGATAAATTAGAAGAAGAATACGAAAAGTTTTCTAAGGAAGATTTCCCTATAAAAACAGCAGAGTTTAAAGAAAGACTATCAAAAGGAGAAACTTTAGATGATCTTTTACCTGAAGCTTTTGCTCTTTTAAGAGAGGCTTCAAGAAGAGTTTTGAATCAAAGACATTACAGGGTTCAGCTTATTGGTGGAATTGTTTTACACCAAGGAAAAATAGCAGAGATGAGGACAGGAGAAGGTAAAACCTTAACGGCCACTCTTTCATTATACTTAAATGCTCTTGAAGGAAAGGGTGCTCATTTAGTTACTGTTAATGATTATTTAGCTAGAAGAGATATGGTTTGGATGGGACAGATTTTCTATTATTTAGGAATGGTTACTTCTTGTTTAAATCATGAACAATCTTTTATTTACGACCCAAACTTTAAACAAGAGAAAGAGGCTGATGAAACTAGAGATGATTTGGGAAGTTTTAAGGTTGTAGAAGATTATTTAAAGCCTTGCACTAGAAAAGAAGCCTATTTGGCAGACATTACCTATACCACTAATAATGAGCTCGGTTTTGATTACCTTAAAGATAATATGGTTTTCTCTTTGAAGGATAAGTCTCAAAGGGGTTTACACTATGTTATTGTTGATGAAGTTGACTCTGTTTTGATTGATGAATCAAGAACTCCTTTAATTATTTCTGCTCCAGACGCAGAATCATCAACTTGGTATGTGGAATTTGCAAAGATTATTCCTAAATTGAATAAGGCAACAGACTATGAATTAGACGAGAAGCTAAAAGCCGTTACTTTAACTGAGAGTGGAATCAACAAGATTGAAGAGATTTTAGGAGAAGGAGATATTTACAACGAAAGAGGAATCAAATATCTGCATCATTTAGAAGAAGCTTTAAAGGCAGAAGTTCTATTCCACAAAGACAAAGATTATGTGGTTAAAGACGGAGAGATTGTAATCGTGGATACTTTTACAGGAAGGTTAATGCCAGGAAGAAGATGGTCTGCTGGATTACATCAAGCAATTGAAGCAAAAGAAGGAGTTAAAGTTAATCCAGAATCAATTACCTTAGCTTCGATTACTTTTCAAAACTTTTTTAGAATATATGACAAATTAGCGGGTATGACCGGAACTGCGGTAACTTCAGCTGAAGAATTTGATAAAGTCTATGGACTCGATGTTATCGTTGTTCCTACTAACAAAAAAACAAACAGAGAGGATTTGAAGGATAAAATATACAAAACAGAAAAGGCTAAATTTGAAGCAGTGGCTCAAAAAATTAAAGAAAAATATGAGCTTGGACAGCCAGTTCTTGTGGGAACTACTTCGATTGATAAAAATGAGTATTTAGGAAAATTGCTTGAAAGACAAGGAGTGCCTCATAATATTTTAAACGCTAAGAATCATGAAAGAGAAGGAGAGATTATTGCTCAGGCGGGAAGAAGAGGTGGCGTAACCGTAGCGACAAACATGGCTGGCCGTGGAGTTGATATTTTACTTGGAGGAAACCCAGGCTCAGAAGAAGAAAGATTAGAAGTGAAGAAATTAGGAGGACTATATGTTATCGGAACAGAAAGACACGAAGCAAGAAGAATTGATAATCAGCTCAGAGGAAGAGCGGGAAGACAGGGAGATGAAGGTTTTTCTGAGTTCTATCTTTCACTAGAAGATGATTTAATTAGAGTTTTTGGAGGAGACCGAATGATAGACCTTATGGATAAACTCAAAGTTCCCGAAGATATGCCTATCGAGAACGCTTTAATTTCTAAGAGTGTGGAATCAGCTCAATCTAAAATTGAGGGAATGCACTTTGATTCTAGAAAACATACTTTAGAGTATGATGATGTTTTAAATCTTCAAAGAACTAAAATATACAAAGAAAGAGACGATATTTTAAAAAGAGTAGAAGAGGGAAATTTAAGAGAATTAATGCTTGGAAAATTAGAAAAGATTTCTGGGAATAAAGAGGATTATTTAAAGAAGATAGAAGAAGTGGGGGAGGATAACATGAAACAGATTGAGAGAATCGCTTCTCTTAAGGTTATTGATACAATGTGGATTGAACACTTAGAGAATATGGAAAGTTTAAGGGATTCTGTAAGGATTAGAGCCTACGGACAAAGAGATCCTTTGATTGAGTACAAAAAAGAAGGAAGAAAGATGTATGAAGATTTAGTGTCCGTAATGGATAAAATGATTATCGATGCTATTTTAAAAGCAAGAATAACAGCACAACCACAGGAAGAAGTGAAGCAAGTAGTTGTTAATACAGGAACTAAGATTAGTAGAAATGATCCTTGCCCATGTGGCTCAGGGAAAAAGTATAAAAAATGTTGTTATCCTAAATTTGGATAAGATTGAAGGCTTCCTTTAGGAAGCTTTTTCTTTACATAACTTTTTAGATAGATTATAATATGATTAATGAAAAATAAATCATTTACTTTAATTGAATTACTCGTAGTTATTGTCATCATCGGTATTTTGGCTGGAGTAATTGTTGTGTCAACATTTTCTTCGATTAATAAAGCTAATATTGCTAAGTCAAAAGTATTCTCCGAAGGTATAAAAAATGATTTGATGCTTGATTTAATCTCCGAATATAAATTTAATGAAGGGTCTGGAACTATTGCAAAAGATTCGTGGGGAGCTTCGGGTAATGGTATTTTAGATTGTTATGGGTCAGGATGTCAAAATCCAGAATGGAGCTCTGATTGTGTTTCTGGTAAATGTCTTGAGTTTTATAAACTTGATAATTCGGTGGGAAGTAGGGTAATGATAACGCAAAATGATTCAATTAATTTAAAAGAGAATCAACCCTTCACTATAGAATATTGGATAAAATTAAAAAGTATTCCTTCAGGTACTTATTTTTCTACTGTCATGAAGGGAACTTACGGTACCTCCTATGGACACCTTGTTAATGGTTTTAATTTGCGTGTTTATACAGATGACGACGCAGATGCAGAGCTCACGGTTTCTAATTTCTTTTCCAATCAAGATTTGAACAGGTGGATTCATGTCGTTCAAATATTTGATGGAGAACAAATCATTGTTTATAAAAATTCTCAAACAAATGAAAATTATAAAAGTGTTTCTGGAATCACATTAACTATTAATGCCTCGTCTTTAGTCATAGGAAGTAGTGGAACGAATTATTTCCTTAATGGTTTTATTGATGATATTCGTATATATAACGCAGCGTTTTCTTCTTCTCAAATTAAACAACAATATATAGCAGGACTTAATTCGCTTTTAGCTAAG
>CAZJOO010000018.1:0-1844 GCA_964547725.1 uncultured Candidatus Saccharibacteria bacterium | reverse complement strand
AAGTATTTCAGAAAAAGAATATGAACAAGGATTAAACAATCTAGCTTATGAAAAATAAATCATTTACTTTAATTGAACTACTTGTAGTTATTGTGATCATCGGAATTTTGGCTGGTGTAATTATAGTATCTACATCTTCTTTTATTGATAAAGCTAATATTACTAAATCAAAAGCATTTGAAAACAGTATTCAAAATGAATTGGGTGTTAATATGGTTTCGAGATGGAAACTAGACGAAGCAAATGGAACAGTTGTTCCTGATGCTTGGGGGAATAATGCAGGAACTTTAGTTAGCAGTCCCGAAATTAAACCAGAAACAGAATGTATTACTGGCAAATGTATGTATTTTGATGGATTGGGCGATGGTGTTAATTGCGCATTAGATTTTTATCCTGACCAAACAGTTTCTTTCTGGTTTAATGCTGAAGATTTATCAAAAGGAGAGGCTGTGTTGGGGAAACTTATAGGGGCAGGAGAAGGTTTTAATTGGATGTTTTATAGGAACTCTTGGTGGCCAGTTGGGGACCTTAAATTTTTAATTTATTACGCAAAAACAGATAATGGTATTGGGAATATTGGACCTCAAATTAATTTTAAAATTGGTACTTGGTATTTTATGACACTTATTAATGAATCTGATGGGGGATATAAGGTATATGTAAATGGAGAATTAAAAGCCGAATCTAAACCTGCCGATTTTTCTTCATGGAGTCATAGTGTCAGCCTTTTATACATAGCTGATATCTGGAATTATTATAAAGGATTGATAGATGACGTAAGAATTTATGATAGTGTTATATCTACTTCTCAAATCAAACAACAATATATAGCAGGACTTAATTCGCTTTTAGCTAAGGGAAGTATCTCAAAAGAAGAATATGAACAAGGATTAAACAATTTAGCCTATGAAAAATAAATCATTTACTTTAATTGAACTACTTGTAGTTATTGTAATCATTGGTATTTTAGCTGGAGTTATTATTGTCTCTGTAAGTTCTTCGATTAATAAAGCTAACTTTGCTAAAGCTCAAGCTTTTTCAAATACTGTTCAAAATGAATTATTGGGAGACTTAGTTTCTGAATGGACTTTTGATAATGCTTCTTTGCCAGGAGAAGATTCTTGGGGGAATAATGATTTAAGTATTTATGGCGCATCTTACGAAAGTAATTGTTTTTCTATAGGATGTTTAAATTTTGACACAATGGATGATTATGCAACATCTTCTTTGGTTTATAATAATTTGCATGCCTTTACTTTGTCAGCATGGATAAATCCGTCAAATCTTAGTTTTTCGTACATAAGGACAATTGTTGGAACAATTGCTGGCAATAATGGTAGAAGTATGCTGGTAGTTTCAGGGAACAGAATTAGATTTCATAATTATAATGCTGGGGACTATGGAATTTCTTCTGACAGTGATGTTGTAAATTTAAATGAATGGCAACACGTAGTTGTAACTTATGATAATAGTAATGTAAAATTATACCATAATGGCTCTCAGGTTGGTGGCGGTGTTTATTTAAAACAAGATACAAATGAAACCATGATCATTGGGAGGGTTTTAAACATATCTGTTGAATACGATAGACGTTTTGAAGGTGAAATAGATGATGTTCGTATATATAAGGATGTATTAGCTGCTTCTCAAATCAAAAAACAATATATCGCAGGACTTAATTCGCTTTTAGCCAAGGGAAGTATCTCGAAAGAAGAATACGAACAAAGATTAAATAATTTAGCCTACGAAAAGTAATTATATGGATTTATTAGAAGAAGTAAAATTAATCGTACAAAAAGAGTTAATTTCTATTAATTCTTGTCATGAATGGGAGCACACAGAAA
>CAZJOO010000017.1:0-13849 GCA_964547725.1 uncultured Candidatus Saccharibacteria bacterium | reverse complement strand
CCAGAAACTGCTGGAGAATTAAAAGTCCACTCAGAAACCAAGTCTCCTAGAAGTTCATTCTGAACAGTATTTGAAAAAGACTGAGCTTTGGCAAAGTTAGCTTTGTTAATCGAAGAACTTACGGAGACGATAATTACTCCGGCAAGTATTCCAATAATTACAATAACTACTAATAATTCAATTAATGTAAATGATTTATTTTTCATGTTTAAATAATATCATATTAAAATATAATAATAAATAGTTTTATTAAATAAAAAACTTATTATTGTTATTATTAAGGCGGTGGAAAAGTGGAAAACCTCATTTAATCCTTATTCTTAAAGAAGTTGCTAGTGTAGAAAATATTAACAAAAGAGACTTAAGAATGAGTATAAAAAAAGGAAAAAAGTTCAAATGTTTTTCTTCGCAATTTTACTGCTTTTTCTCCAATTAGTTTAAACTATTTTTTACACAACTTTTAAACATTAATTTTCGGTATCTTTTTTGGCGATAAAAACGAACTTTACGAACTCTATTCCAACAATACTTAATAACGATATTGATATGGTGATAATCCAAGCAAAAGAATCAAGAGGAACAGTCTTTAAAAAGGTTTGAAGAGTTGGAGAATAAACAGCTAACAAACATAAAATAACCACAAAAATACAAGCAAAGTTTAATTGAGGGTTAGAGAAAATGTTTGTCTTCCATAAGTTTTTTCTTAGACTCTTAAAACAGAAGATTACAAAAACTGTATCAATTGACATAATAGCAAAAATAATTGTTCGTATATAATCTAAATCAAAACCTTTTACAAAATACAAGAAATAAAAAGCGAGTAGAATAAAAAATTCATCAATAATACCTACAGAAAAGATAAGGAACTTCATCTCTCTAGTCATTAAGTCTTTTGTTTGGGTTGGTTTTCTTTCCATTACATTACTTTCTTTTGGTTCGAAAGCAAAAGCCATTCCTGGAAAAGTATCTTCTATTAAATTATTCCAAAGAAGTTGAACCGCTAATATTGGCAGAGGCCAACCAAAGGCAATAGTAGAAAATCCTATTAAAATAATAGAAGAGAATGAGTCTGCGAGGGAAAAGGATAAAGACTTTCTTAAATTATCGAGAGCGATTCTTCCCTCTTCTATCGTTTTAACAATTGTACTAAAATCATCGTTTAATAAAATCAAATCAGAAGCTTCTTTCGCGACAGCAGTTCCTGAACCAAGAGAAATACCGATATCTGCTTTTTTAATAGCAGGAGCATCATTAATTCCATCCCCGGTCATGGCAATAATTTTGCCCTTTTTTTGCCAAAGATCAACGATTCTTAATTTGTGTCTTGGCTCTACTCTTGCAAAAACATTAATTTGTCCAAGTCTTTTCATTAATTCAGCGTCACTTAAAGAATCTAAGACTTTTCCTTCAATAATATTTTCCGAATCAACCTTTAACCCTATTTGTTCAGCAATTGTTTTTGCTGTTAAAAGATGGTCTCCAGTAGCCAGAATAGTTTTAATCCCGGCTCTATTACAAATCTCTATAGCTTCTTTAACATCGCTTCTTAAAGGGTCAATAAAAGTAAGAAGCCCTATAAAAGTAAAATCGTTAGCTATTTTATTTAAATCTTTTGAAGTTTTCTTAACTTCTTTGTATCCCACCCCAACTACTCGAAGTCCTTTTTCGGCCAATCTTTCTACTTCTTCTTTCCACAAAAGAGCATTTTTAGATTTTGCAATTAATCTTTCTGGTGCCCCTGAAATATATAGAATTCTCTTTTCACCCTCCTTTCTTAAAGACAAAGAATACTTGTCTTTTGAATTAAAAGGAATTTTTTGAAGCTCTTCTGTTTTTAAAATTTCTTTTAAATTTAAATTATTACTAAGGGCTGCTTCAAAAAAGGCAGTGCCAGTAGGTGAGCCAATAATATTGTCTTTTTCGTCTAAATAGGCATCACTAGATAAAACACCTGCTCTTAAAGCTAGTTCGCCGTGTTCTGAAATAACATTATTTAACTTCATTTTACCTTCGGTTAAAGTCTTTGTTTTATCAAAACAAATGATTTGAGCAGAGCTCAAAGTTTCAACAGAAGAAAGTTTCCTAATAAGTCCTTGTTTCCTTAATATTTTTTCTGCTCCAAAAGCAAGAATAATTGTCATTACAATAGGAAAAGATTCTGGTATTGCTCCAACGGCAATAGCGATAGAGGTTTCAAACATCTCAACCCATTCTAATCCTCTAAAGAAAGTACCAAAGAAGAAAATAAGAGTAGAGAGAGCAATAATAAAAATCCCCAATACTTTAGAAAAAGCCAATACTTTTTTCTGAAGAGGGGTTTTATTTTCTTTAATTGACTCAATAAGTCCAGCTAGTTTTCCAGCCTCTGTTTTTCTTCCTGTTGCGACAACAACAGCAATACCGGTTCCATTTTCGATTAAGCTTCCCATATAAACCATATTGTCTCTATCTATTAAAATGGTTTCTTTTGGTAGAATATCTGGTTGCTTGTTTTTGGCAAGCCATTCCCCTGTCATAATAGACTCAGAAACCCTTAATTCATTTGTTTCTATTAATCGTGCATCGGCAGGTATTTTTTCTCCGGCTTTAAGGAAAATAATATCTCCAGGAACAAGTTCTGTTTCATAGACCTCTTTTTTAAACCCATCTCGTATAACAGTAGTTTTTGATTTTAAAGTATCTTGTAGTTTTTCAAGAATGTTTGAAACCTTTTTTTCTTCCCAAAAACCAAAACAAGCATTAACGATAATGGCTAAAAAAATAACAATAGTGTCGGTATAATTACCAATGAACAAGGTTATGATTCCTGCGAAAAGAAGAATATAAATAAGTGGATTTTGGAATTGGCTAAAAAATATCTTTAAAGAGGAGTGATTTTTTTTATCATTTAAAAGATTTTCTCCGAAACTAAGCTTTCTTAGCAGAGATTCTTTTTTAGATAAACCTTTTTTATAATCACTATTAAATATTTTGACGACAGTTTCTGTTGAGATATTATGATATAATTGTTCCATAATTTTGTCCGCATTTGTCCGGGTTTACACATGTCCGGGTTTACTAATTATTGTTAAGTTTTGTCCGCATTCGTGGTTTGCCGCATTTGTCCGGGTTTGTCCACAATTGTCCGGGTTTGTCCACTAATTTGTCCACAATTGCTTATTTTAAGCCCTATTCTCCTGAATCGAACCCGGCAACTATTTCGAATTTTGTCCGCGTTTGTCCGCGTTTGTCCGCATTCAAGAATTTGTCCGCGTTTGTCCGCATTCGTTTTTTGTCCGCATTCATGTCCGCATTCATGTCCGCGTTTGTCCGCATTATAACATATAATTAAAAAACAGGAAACAACTTAATGTTCCTGTTTTCTAATGGGAATGTTCCTTGTGAGAACATTATACCAGCCAGTACTTCTCCTTCGTCATATTGTCTTCTTTTGTGATAATACTGTTAATCTCCTTTTTAGATTCAATAGCCAATGATTCTAATTGTTTGTCTGTGATAGATCCCAGTATTAAGGTTCTTTCCTCTAAATATTTTTTATTGTTTTTGTCCGGATTTTCTAAAACTTCTGCTAACAATACTTCTAATATTAATCCAATCTTTTTAGAAGGATTAATTTTTAGAATAGTTATTATTCTATTACCATCTATTTCAAGCATTTTTACAGAAATAGGATCCTTTGATACTTTTTCTATTAAATACTTTAAATGTCTTAATTTGTATGGTTCTGCCTTAGGACAACCTGAGCCGATTCGATCACACATTCTTAGCTTTATCAAATCATTCATGTTTTCTAACCCAACGTTTTTTACAAGACGTCTTATAGAAGACTCTGTTACTTCTTCTACATTATAGTAGAAAAGGTGATATCTTACAAGATTGACAATTTTATCAATATCTTTCTTAGAAAATTTTAAACGATTTAATACTTTTTTAGTTATTTGAGCACCAATTACTTCATGATTGTAAAAAGTTGCGTTTTCTCCCTTCCCTCTTTTTGATTCTGGTTTTGCAATGTCATGCAAAAGGGCTGCTAACCGAATATGAAGATTATAATCTTTTTTAACAGCAAAGCTAAAAGATTCTAGATTGTGAGTAAAAACATCGTAAACGTGGTGTTTGTTTTGCATACAGTTATATCCTAATTCTAACTCAGGAATTATGTAGTGTAGTAGTCCAGTTTCTTTTAAAAGTAAAATACCCTTCTTTGCATATGGAGAAATAACTATTTTAATAAACTCATCCCTGATTCTCTCATTAGAAACTTTAGCAAGCCATTCTTTGTTTTGAATAATGCTTTCAAAAGTATTTTTTTCTATAGTCCAATCTTCCCCCAAAACGGTGGCGAATCTTATCGCTCTAAGCATTCTTAGGGCGTCTTCAGAGAATCTTTCGTTAGGATCTCCTACAGTTCTTATTGTTTTATTCTTTAAATCTTCTTCACCATTAAAAAGATCAATAATTTCTTGAGTTCTACGTAGACTTTTCATAGCCATTGAATTGATTGTAAAATCTCTTCGCTTTAAATCTTCTTCTAGATTTTTTGTCCAAGCAACACTTTCAGGGTGCCTTTTATCAACATAATCCCCTTCTATTCTATAGGTAGTTACTTCTACAATATTATCATCTATAAAAACAGCAACTGTTCCGAAGTCGTTTTCGTAAAGAGTCTTAATTCCCTCTTTTTCATAGACTTTAATTATTTCTTCTGGCTTTGCGTTCGTAGTGACATCCCAATCTTTTGGTGTTTTCTCTAAAGAAAAATCTCTGACACAACCTCCTACTAAAAAAACTTCAAAATTGTTTTTTTCTAGGATGTCTGTTACTTCTAATACATATTGTGGAATTTTTATTTTGCTCATTGCTTTTATAGTATATTAAAATGCTTAAGTTTTCAATATCTTGGGCTTGAAATCTTCCTTTTTGTATGGTACTTTCAATGCAATAGCTATGTTTTTATATGAAATAGTCCAAACAATTTTATTTTTAATTATAGGAGTGGTTGTGTTTTTTATTCTCAGTTTTCTTTTAATAAATACTGGGCAGTCTGTTCAGAATATGAATAAAAAATTTCATTCTATTATTTACATAACAATGTGTCTAACTTTAATTTTAACTTTATTTTTGTTCGGATTACAATGGTATGTTCTTCTTATTACTTTTGTTTCAGGGTGGTGGGTTTATAAGCTTTTCTGTTGACAAAAGTGTCATAATTTGATATATTTTAACATAAGATAGATGTCGGGACTTGTTCCGACATTTTTATTAAAATATAACAATTAAGAAATAATTTATGGATTTTAAAGCATTCACATCAGCAATAACTCAAATCTCTGAAGAGAAGGGTTTAATGCAAGATAAGGTTTTGGAAATAATAGAACAGGCGCTTGCTTCTGCTTACAAAAAAGAATACGGAGAAAAAGGGCAGGTAGTAAAAGCTGTTTTAGATTTGGAAACAGGAAAAACAGATTTTTTTAGGATTTTACTAGTAGTAGATCATACTTTGGTTTATATGGATGAAGATCAAGTTGTTGAATTTGGACTTACTCCCGCTCAAACAAAGAAGTATCTAAAAACAGAAGAAGAGGAGGGTGACATTGAGGGGAAAAGAGCTAAATTTAATTTAGAAAAGCATATTCTTTTCAGTGAAGCTAAGAAAAGCAATCCAGAAATAAAGGTTGGGGATGAAATTACCACTCTATTAGAGCAAAAAGAGGATTTTGGAAGAATTGCTGCCCAAACAGCAAAACAAGTTATCTTACAAAAGATAAGAGAAGGGGAAAAAGAGAACATTATGAGTGAATTCAAGGACAGAGAAGGAGAAATTGTTTCTGGAATCATTCAAAGAATTGATGGTAGAAACATTTATCTTGATCTTGGTAGAGGAATAGGAGTTCTTCCTCGTGAAGAGCAAGTAAGAGGAGAGTTCTATAAGGAAGGACAAAGACTTAAGCTATATTTATTAAAAGTAGAACTTACCGCAAGAGGACCAAACGTTATCTTATCTCGTGCTTATCCTAAGTTTATTTCTAAACTATTTGAATTAGAAGTTCCTGAGATAAATGGAGGACAAATAGAAATCAAGGCAATTGCGAGAGAGGCTGGATATAGAACAAAAATAGCTGTTGAGTCAAAAATTGAAGGAGTAGATGCTATTGGAGCAATGGTTGGACAACGTGGAGTAAGAGTAGCTGCTGTTATGTCAGAACTTGGAGGAGAAAAGATAGATATAATTGAATATTCTGCTGATACAGCTGAGTTTATTGCTAATGCTTTATCTCCAGCTAAAACTACTTTTGTTGAAGTTAATCCTAAAAACACAGCTCTTGCGATTGTTCCAGAAGATCAATTATCACTTGCTATTGGTAAAGATGGTCAAAATGTAAGACTTGCAGCTAAGCTAACTGGTTGGAGAATTGATGTTAGGGGAGAGAATCAAGGAGAAGATGAAACTATTTCCAGCGAAAAGATTAATAATGAAGAAGAATAAAAATCATGACATTTGATAAAAAACAAGAAAAAAACAAACTTATTTTTAACATTGTAGTTCCGGCAGAGGAATTTAAAGTATATTACGACGAAGCTTTAGCTGAATTTGCAAAAGAACTTGAAATAGATGGCTTTAGAAAAGGACACGCTCCAATCGAAGTTGTTAAGTCTAAAATAGATTCTTCTCATGTTTTATCTCATGCAGTAGAGGATTGTATTGAAGCTAAATGGTTTGAGATAGTTAATCAGGAGAATATAGAAGCTATTAAAGAACCTTCTATTGATGTTCTTAAGATGGCGGAAGGAAATCCTTTGGAATTTAAAGCAGAGGTGGAGATTCTACCAGAAATTAAACTTCCTGATTACAAGAAAATAGGAAAGAGCGTTTCAATCAAAGAAATTAAAGTAGAAGAGAAGGATATTCAAGAAGCTTTGAAGTGGCTCGTAGAATCAAGAGCAAAGTTTTTCCAAAAAGATGGGAAGGCAGAAAAAGGTGATTTAGTAGAAATTACATATAACTTTAAAGACGTTGAAGGAGACAAAGAGAAGAAAGATAAATTTATCTTAGGGAAAGGACACTATTTAGAAGGACTAGAAGATGCTTTATTAGGATTAAGCAGAGAAGAAAAGAAAGAGGTTGAAGTTACTGACCCTAAAGAAAAGAAAAAGATTGTTCTAAACATTACCATAGAATCTGTTCAAAAAATGGAGGTTCCAGAGTTAAATGATGAATTCGCTAAAACAGTAGGCTTTGATTCTGTTAAAGATTTAGAAGAGAATACTAGACAAGGACTTAATCACGAAAGGGAATTGTCAGAAAAGCAAAGAGCGAAAACAGAGATGTTAGAAAAGATTGCTAAAGAGACTCAGGTAGAGATTCCAGAAACTTTAATTGAAAGAGAGGGAAAAGCTCTTTTGCAGAACCTTAAAGATAGAGTTTCATATGAACTTCAGATGCCTTTCGAACAATATCTTAAAGAAGTTAAAAAGACGGAAGAAGAGGTTGCTAAAGAATTTAATAAGGTTGCTGTTGAAAGAGTGAAAGGATTCCTGATTCTTCATGAAATTGAAAAATTAGAAAACGTTACGGTTTCTGAAGAAGAGATTGAGAAAAAGATAGATGAGTTAGCAGCTAGCTATCCTGATAAAGAAAAGGTAAAAGAGGAAATGAAGAAAGGGAATGCTAAGTTCTACGTGGAGGACGAAATTAAAAAAGAAAAGATTTTTAGCATTTTAGGTTGCTAATTTTAAAAAGATTAGGTAAAATAAACATATGAACTTAATTCCAACAGTAATAGAAAAATCAACGTCTGGAGAAAGGGCTTATGATATTTATTCAAGGCTTTTGAAAGATAGGATTATTCTTTTAACAGGACCAATAGATGATGATGTTTCGAATTCAATCGTAGCCCAGCTTCTATTCTTAGCCTCTAAAGACGCAAAAGCAGATATCCAATTTTATATCAATAGTCCAGGAGGATCAGTTTCTGCTGGCATGGCTATTTATGATACTATGCAATATATAGAGTGTGATGTTTCTACGGTTGCTATTGGTTTAGCAGCTTCTATGGGGGCAACTCTTTTAGTTGCAGGAACAAAAGGAAAAAGATTTGCTCTTCCTAATGCGGAGATTTTACTTCATCAAGTGCTTGGTGGGGCTCAAGGGCAAGCTACAGAGGTGGAGATAGCGGCTACTCAGATTTTAAAGATAAAGGATAGGATGAATCATATTCTAGCTAAACACACAGGTCAAAAATTTGAAAAAATTAGAAAAGACACGGACAGAGATTTTTATTTAACGGCAGAGGAGGCTAAGGCCTACGGAGTAGTTGACGAAGTTATTAGTAAAAAGGTATAATAGTATTAATAATTAATTAAATAAATCTTCATGCCTGAAACAATAAAAAAAGAAGAACCAAAAAATATCAATAATAAACTTATTATTTTAGTCACTTCTCTTGTTTTGTTAATTTTAGCAATCATTCTTTTTGTTAAAGTAACGAACAGAGACGTTAACTTAGATGTATATGCTCCGATTCCAGAAGAATCTATGGAAATAGGAATTGTGGGCTCTATTAATGACGGAGACGATAACTTTAATGCCGAAGAGCAAATTGAATCAATAACTGAAATAAACCCTGAAGCTCTTGAAAACCCAGTAAGACCAATAGATTTACCTATTCCTCACGACATATATAATACTTCAGGGACCATTATTGGTATTTACGCTAATTATATCGTTGTTAGAGGTATTGGTACTAATTTTGATGATCAAATAAAAAGAGATTTAACAGTAACTATAAATGAGGAAACCTTTATTGATGGAATTAAGGGAGACGCAGATTATTTCAAAACATCTTTAAAGGTGGGTGATGAGATATCAATAGAAGCTTTTTCGAATATTCATGGAAAAGCAGAGTTTGCAGCTAAATATATAAATACTATTAAAGAATAAATATAAATTATGGACACAATAACATTAATAATTTTAGGTATAGTCGCTATCATAGCAGCATATTTTGTTGCAATATATAATGGTTTCGTAGTTTTAATAAATAGAGCTAAAGAAGCTTGGTCTGATATAGATGTTCAACTAAAAAGAAGGTATGATTTAATACCTAATTTAGTAGAAACAGTAAAAGGTTACGCCTCTCACGAAAGAGAAGTTTTTGAAAAAGTAACAGAAGCTAGATCGAAAGCTATGCAAGCTCAAGGAGCTGAAGCAAAAGGAGAAGCGGAAAATGTTCTATCAGGAACATTAAAATCTTTATTTGCCATATCTGAAAATTATCCAGAATTAAAAGCCGCTACTAATTTTTTAGAACTTCAAAGAGAATTAACTGATACTGAGGACAAAATTCAGGCAGCAAGAAGATTCTATAACAGCAATGTGAGAGATTTAAATATTAAAGTAGAATCATTTCCTTCTAATATTTTAGCAGGAATGTTTAATTTCCAAAAAATGGTTTTGTTTGAGATTGAGAATCCTCTTCAAAAAGAACCAGTTCAAGTTAAATTCTAATGGCTACATTATATAATCAAGTCAGTTCTAATAATAGAAAAGCTTTTTTCTTAATCTTTTTTTTCCTAATTTTTGTAATTGGTTTAGGCTGGGTTTTTTCCTATGTCTTTGAAGATGTTACCATACTATACGTGGCGGTAATTATTAGTTCGGTTATGTCTTTTGTAAGTTATTACAATTCAGATAAGGTTGTTTTAAGTATGGTCGGAGCACATGAAATAGAAAAGAAAGACGCTCCAGAACTATATAGAATTGTTGAAAATTTGGCGATTACTGCCGGAACGCAAATGCCTAAAGTATATATTTTAGAAGAAGGGCAACCCAACGCTTTTGCCACAGGAAGAGACGAAAAGCATGCTGTTGTCGCGGTAACTAGGGGATTACTTGAAGTTTTGAATAAGAGGGAATTAGAAGCAGTTGTGGCTCACGAAATGTCTCATATTAAATCAAAAGATATTTTAGTAGCTTCTATTGTCGTTATTTTAGTAGGAATTGTAGCCATACTGTCTGATATTTTCTTACGTTCACTTTATTTTTCAAACAATAATGATAATAAGAATCCTATTATGCTTGTTTTAGCGATAGTGGGAATGATTTTAGCTCCACTAGCAGCTAGTCTTATTCAACTTGCTATTTCTAGAAAAGAAGAATTTAAAGCAGACGCAAATGCCGCCTTGCTTACAAGAGATCCTGAAGGATTAGCAAGTGCTTTGATAAAAATATCTTCAGACAAAACCCCTCTAAGTAAAATGAACAACGCTACTGCTCATTTATATATTTCTTCGCCAGACAAAGGGAAGATAAATTGGTATAACAGAATTTTCATGACGCATCCTCCGGTCGAGGATAGAGTTAAGGCTCTAAGAGAGCTATAAGGAAGGGTGCTGGAGCGGCTGAACAGGCAGACTTGGAAAGTCTGTATACTTCACAGTATCATGGGTTCGAATCCCATCTCTTCCGCACTTGACTTTTTTCGATTAATGTTTTATAGTACAGGTATGTTTAAAAAACTTATCCTTACTATTTTAATATTTTCTTTTTTACCATTTTTTAATGCTAGTGCGGCGGATCTTCCAGATAATGCACACAGAAATTGGTTAGGAAGAACTATCTGTGATTCTGGCTATCAGATGCAGGGAGATGTTTGCGTTTTAAAAACAAGCGATACTATTAATTCTAGCAATACTAATTCACATAAAAACTGGAGAGGTGTTACTGTTTGTGACTTGGGCTATCAAATGCAAGGAAGTGTTTGTGTTTTAAAAACAAGTGAGAATGGAGGAGATTGTTCATACGGATATAAAAAAGTAGGGAACTCTTGCGTTCAGATATTCATTCCTTCAACAGCTTATTTCACAAAAGACGGTCATGATTTTGAATGCAGATATGGATATTTCAAAACTGAAACTGGTTGCGTGAAAGTAAATGTTCCAGCCAATGCTTCTTTGACAGAAAACGGAACTGCTTGGAAATGTGATTATGGTTACAAGAGTATGGGAACTTATTGTTTGAAAGTATTTATTCCAACAAATGCTTCTATCACTGACGCTGAAGGAATTAGATGGGAATGTAATTATGGATATATAAATAAAAATAATAGATGTGAGAAATTGTATCTTCCAATTAACGCCCACTATTCTTCTAATGGAAAAAATTGGGAATGTAATTGGGGGTATAAAAGCAATGGCACTTATTGTGAAAAGATGAATATCTTCAATGGATATATAAACAAATACAACAATATTGTTTGTACTACCGGTTATCGATATAACGGAACCACTTGCATTAATAACTAAAATTATCATTTGACCCTTGTATTTTCAAGGGTTTTTTGATAAACTAAAAATACAATTAAAAATAATCTTGAATTTTTGGTAAATTCAGAATTCAGTTACCAGACTTTCAATTAAAAATATGGAAGGATTAACCCTAGTGATAGTTAGTTCTCTCTTGTTTGTAGTTGGTGGAACGTTAGGATATTATATTAGACAATCAATAGCTAGAAAGCGTGCAGGATCAATTGAAGCTGAGCTTGAAAGAAGATTACAACAAACAAAAAAGAACGCAGAAGAGATCATTATCAAAGCGAGAGATAAGGCAGAGAAGATAGAATCAACAACAAGAGTTGATTTAGAAGAAAGGCAGAAGTTAGTCATTAAGGCAGAAGAAAGAGTTTTCAAAAAGGAAGAAACGGTTGAAGAAAAAGAAAAGAATATTGCGAAAGAAGAGGAAGAGTTGAAGATAAAGGTAGAAAAGGTTAAGGAATTAAAGGAAACTTTAGAACAAGCTCAAGAGAAATCTGTTAAAGAGCTTGAAAAAATTGCCGGACTAAAAAAAGAAGAAGCTTGTGAAAAGCTATACGAGAAAGTTGAAAAAGAATATTCTGCAGACTTATCAGAAAGAATAAGAAAATTGGAACTACGAGGAGTAGACCAATACGAAAAGAAAGCAAAAGAAATACTTGCTACCGCCATTCAAGGATATGCTATTTCTCAGGCAACAGAAATAACAACAAGCAACGTCGTTATTACAAACGATGAGGTTAAAGGTAGGATAATAGGAAAGGAAGGAAGAAACATCAGAGCTTTTGAAAAAGTAACAGGAGTAGAGTTAATTGTTGATGAAACTCCAGGGTCAGTTATGATTTCTTGCTTCAATCCAATTAGAAGAGAGATTGCAAAAATTACAATCGAAGCTTTAATTAAAGACGGAAGAGTTCAGCCAGCTAGGATAGAAGCTGAATACGAAAAAGCGCAACAACTTCTTGCTAAAAAAATAAAAGATGCTGGAGAGGCAGCAACATACGAAGCAGGAGTATTAGATTTACCTGAAAAATTAGTGAGAGTACTTGGAAGATTACAATATAGAACTAGTTATGGACAAAACGTTCTCTGGCACTCTATAGAAGTATCGTTATTAGCCGCTCAGATTGCCTCAGAACTTGGTTTAGATGTTAACTTGTGTAAGAAGGCAGGATTGCTTCATGACATAGGTAAGGCGTTAGATTATCAGGTAGATGGCTCTCATACAGATATTGGGGGAAAGATTTTAGAAAAATTCAATATTAAACCAGAAATTATTTCTGCAGTTAAGTCCCACCACGAAGAATATCCTTACGATAGTATCGAAGCAAAGATAATTCAAATAGCAGACCAGGTTTCAGGAGCAAGACCAGGAGCTAGAAAAGATACTTTGGAAAATTACTTAAAGAGGCTTGGAGATTTAGAAGACATTGCTTTAGCTTTTGAAGGAACAGATAAAGCTTACGCAATTCAAGGAGGAAGAGAAATTAGAGTTTTCGTCAAAGCAGACAAGGTTAATGACTTAGAGGCTCAGAAGATTGCTAAAGATATCGCCTCAAAAATACAAGAAGAATTAAGGTTCCCAGGAGAGATCAAAGTGAATGTCATAAGAGAGACAAGAATAATTGAATATGCTAAGTAAAAACAGCATAGAAAGGTCGCAAGTATAATAATAAATAATTATAATTTCAAAACAATATGGCAAAAGCTATTTCAAAAGACGCTTTAGCAGAGGCTATCGTAAAAAAGACTGCTGTTTCTAAGAGAATCGCAGTTGAAGCCCTAAACGCTGTTATTGATGAGATTACTGTAACTCTATCAAAAGGAGGACAAGTAACTATCACAGGTTTTGGATCATTCAAGGTTTCAAAGAGAGCCGCTAGAACAGGAAGAAATCCTAAAACTGGCGCAGCTTTAAAGATCCCTGCAATGAAGGTTCCAAAGTTCAAGGCAGGAAAAGGACTTAAGGATGCTGTAAGATAATAATATTTATTTACACTATACTAAAAAAGACGCTAGAAATAGCGTCTTTTTTTATAGTTTAGTTCAAAGACTTGTTAAAAATCATTGACAAAAGTAATATATTATTATATAATTGTGTCAGTATAACGATAAGCCGTTATGGCTTAAAGTTATTTCACAAAAACAAAAAGGAGAAAGAACTTATGGTGTCTCTTGAAACGAAACCTGGAGCGACTCTTGACGACGTCGTTGTGGAGATGGTTCGCCGGGCAAATGAATTGAAACAAATCGTGACTACTAGATACAAAGGTATCATTCTTATGGTTCTTCCTGGAGATTCAGCCGAAGAACTTATTCTTCGTTATGAGGAAGATTTACGACAAAGAATCGAAGAAGAACGAGAAAGAGAACAGGAAGCATTATTCGCAAGAATCGAAGAAGAACGAGAAAGAGAAGAGGAAGCAAACCTAGTAGAATTCTAGGAGAAAAAGAAGTTTGACATAAAATAACTTCTTCAACCGAACACGCTCTTACTTGAATATAATTCAGGCGAGGGCTTTTTTTATAAAAAAATTAG
>CAZJOO010000016.1:13687-13963 GCA_964547725.1 uncultured Candidatus Saccharibacteria bacterium | reverse complement strand
CGCCTCTTCTCTCCCAGAAGGTGGAGAGATAGGAGCCACTCTAATTATGACTAGTCAAGGTCCAATGTGGAATAATTTTTTAACTTGGGCTGGAAGTACTCGCACTATTTTTGAATGTGATCAAATTGGTGGAACAGTTTTTGATACTGGTTCTGGAACAATTTGTAGATACCCTAGAGCAACAATTCCTTCAGGATGGAGTCAAGCGGCTTATTGGCAGAGGTACAATTCTTCTGTTTGGGGAGGAGATGCTTGCGGGAATCATAAAAGCACAGG
>CAZJOO010000016.1:0-13677 GCA_964547725.1 uncultured Candidatus Saccharibacteria bacterium | reverse complement strand
ATGAAAAACTTAAAATTCTTTTAGATACTTTTTCTAACCAAGCAGCAAATGCTCTTACATATAACTTAAGCTTGTCTTCTTATTGGCCTAATCCTTGCGCTACGCATCCAGAATGGTGGTGGGTTGCTTTCACAGGGTATGATGGACATCCAGTAGTTGCTGACTCATTGACCACCTCTAACAATAGAGCCGAAATCGGTTTATATTAAAAGTTAATAAATCTTTCAAAAATTGTTATAAAACTTCTGGTTATGATTGTTGGGAACATTTTGTTTAGAGTGCTTGTTCCGCGGTTATGGCTTCGGCGGAAATAACACAAATTGGCTGTTATTAAAGATGGAAAAACCTCTTCGTTATTGCGAGGTTTTTTATTTCTGTTATAATATAATTAATGTTATTAATCACCGGAAACAAAAAAAAAGTAAGAGAATTCGAAGAGATTTTAGGTTTTAAAATAAAATCTCAAAGTTTAGAATTGGAAGAAATCCAAGAGGTGAATGTTGAGCAAGTTTCTGAATATAAGGCAAGGAAAGCCTATGAAATATTGAAAGAGGCTATTATTGTTGAGGATGGTGGTCTTTTTTTTGACGAATTGAATGGACTTCCGGGAGCTTTGATTAAATGGTTTGAAAAAAAACTTTCCTATCAAGAAATTTGTGATTTAATTAAAGAAGATAGAGGCGCTATCGCTAAAATATGTATTTCGTACTTTGATGGTAAAAACTTAGAGCAATTTGTGGGAGAGGTTAAAGGAACTATTACTAAAAGCCCAAAAGGAGAAAATGGTTTTGGCTGGGATTCCATCTTTATTCCAGAAGGCGCAAGTAAGACCTTTGCTGAAATGGAAACTGCGGAAAAGCATAATGTTTCCATGAGAAGGATAGCTTTAGAAAAATTCAAAAGTTGTAATTTTATTTTTTAAATGGTAATATTTAAGTAAATAACAAGTAAAGCTTAAAGATATTTTTAAAGAAAACATTATTAAAGATTTAAATTTAAAGAATGTTCCTGAAGAGGAAAAGGAAGAACTTCTAGAAGAAGTGGAAGATCTTCTTTTAGATAGAGTATTGTCCAGGATGATGAATGAGCTTAACGAAGAAGACGCAAGCAAGGTTAATAAGTTACTCGAAAAAGATTTACAAGGGGAAGTTTCTTCATTTTTTTACGAAAAATTTCCCAATATGAATGATTTTTTCGAAGAGGAAATAAAAAGCATCCAAGAAGAAATTGAAAAGAAGTATACAAAAAAAGATTAAATTAAATATTATGGCTCAATTAAACAAAGACGATTATCGAGAACCTATTTCTGAAATTGATTTAGGAAAAGAAGTTATTGATTTTACCAAACTAGCAAAACCAGAAGAAGTAGTTCCACCTTTGAAGCAAGAAGAGGTTCTAGTAGTTAAGGCGTCTAAACCAGAAGAAGAGGTATTTGTCCCTGAAAGCCAGCCAATAAGAGAAACTCTTAAAGTGGAATCATTAAAAGTAGAAGAGGCTCCAAGAGAAGTTCCTGCGGTTAACGTTGGAGTTTTCCCTCATATAGAAATAAAAGAACAGGAAGAACCTGTTATAAAACCAGAAGAAGATTCACTTGACGAAGAGCCAGTTACCGTTAGTATGGTTGAAGAAGTTCCGGTAAGAGAAAACAATCCTTTATCAAAGAAAATTGAGATTACCGAGACAGAAGAGGAGATAGTGCCTGAGCCAATAGCCATAGAACCAAAAGAAGAAGTAATAGAAGAAATACCAGTAGCTATTGAATCATACAAAGAAATAAGAGATGCTTTTTGGAATCAAGTAAATCCTTCAAATACAAAAAGGTTTGAGGAATTAGGGCTAGAGGAAACAGAAGAGAATAGAAGTTTTCTTAATGACCTTAGTGTTAAAATAACTTTTCTAGATGATGACTTAGAAGATTCTATTATTTCCGAAGAAGAAGCTGTTTTAAAAATTAAAGAAATCAAAAATCTTTTAAATAAATAAACTCATAAAGGCGCGTAAAGCGCCTTTTTTTGTTGCTTTTCTTATCTTTTTGTTGTAGAATACTTATATATGGAAGGAGTAAATTTTACAAACAAAGCGCAAAAAACGATCATTGCGTCACAAAACTTAGCAAAAGAATTAGGACAACAACAAGTTGATGGACTTCATCTTCTTTTAGTCCTTTTGCTTGATCAAGATAATATAGTTTTAAATACTTTAAACAAACTCTCTATTGATGTTGTTGATTTGAAAAAAAGAGTTCAGGCAGCTATTAATCAGCTTCCTAAAATTAAGTCTATTGAAGCTCCCGGACAATTCTATCTAACAGCTGATATGGAAAAGATATTAGAGAGAGCTAAATTAGAAGCCAATCAAATGGGGGATGTTTTTATTTCCCTAGAACATCTTTTTTTATCAATGCTTGATATAGAGGCAAAGGTTAAATTTGTTTTAGAGAGAGTAAAGTACACCAAGAATGTTATGACTGAGGATATTATTCCCTTAGATTATGATTCTGCTTTAGATACGATTATGGATTTTAGAGGAGACGAACCAATTACAACTCCTGACCCAGAATCAAAACAAAATGTTTTAGAGCAATATTCAATTAATTTGACTGATAAAGCAAGAAGAGGAGAATTAGACCCAGTTATTGGAAGAGATAATGAAATTAGAAGGTTGATGCAGATTCTTTCAAGAAGAACAAAGAATAATCCTGTTTTAATTGGAGAACCAGGAGTGGGTAAAACCGCTATTGTTGAGGGTTTGGCTCAGAAAATTATTAAAGGAGAAGTTCCTGAAAGTTTAAAGTCTAAAGAAGTTGTTTCTCTTGATTTGGGAGCAATGATTGCTGGAACTAGGTATCGAGGAGAATTTGAGGACCGAACAAAAGCCCTACTAAGAGAAATTAAGAAAGGTGAGGGAAAGTATCTTCTTTTTATTGACGAGCTTCATACTTTGGTGGGGGCTGGTTCTGCGGAAGGAGCTATGGATGCCTCTAATCTTTTAAAGCCAGCACTGGCAAGAGGAGAACTTAAAGCTATCGGAGCAACCACTTTAAAAGAATATCAAAAATATATTGAAAAAGATGCAGCTTTGGAGCGAAGATTCCAACCAATTCTTGTAGTAGAACCTTCAATAGAAGATACGGTTTCTGTTTTAAGAGGAATTAAAGAAAAGTATGAGTTTCATCACGGAATAAGGATTAAGGATTCTGCCCTAACCGCTGCTGCAGAATTATCATCTCGATATATCGCAGATAGATATTTACCAGACAAAGCAGTTGATTTAATGGATGAGGCTGCTGCTGCTCTTAGGCTTGAAATAGAATCAAACCCACGAGAGCTAGAAGAACTTAAAAGGGAAATTCAACGATTAGAAATTGAAAGAGAGGCTTTGAAAAAAGACGTTCCTTCGAGTAAAAAAGAGGCCACAGAACATGAAAAAAGAGAAAAGGTGATTATTCGAGAGTTAGCAGAATTAACAGAAAAAGCAAACAACTATTCGGTAAGATGGAAAAACGAGAAGGACACTATGTTTGATATGCAAGCTTTGAAATCTCAAGTAGAAGAGAATAAAATAGAATTAGAAAAACGCCTCAAAGAAGGAGATTTACAAAAAGTAGCTGAAATTAAATACGGAATTCTTCCTGATTTGTTTGTAAAGCTTAATAAAAAAGAAGAGAAGCTTAGAAAACTTCAAGAGAACAACCCTATTCTTAAACAAGAAATAGGACCAGAAGACATTGCTGATGTTGTTGCTCGTTGGACTGGTATTCCAGTAACTAGACTGCTTGAATCAGAAGCTTACAAGCTTGATAAGATGGAGAGCATTCTTTCTAAAAGAGTAGTTTCTCAGAAACAAGCCATCGAAGCTGTTTCTAATGCCATTAGAAGGTCTCGTGCTGGTATTTCTGACGAATCTAAACCTCTTGGTTCCTTTATTTTCTTAGGACCAACAGGAGTAGGAAAAACAGAAACAGCGAGAGCTCTTGCTGACTTCTTGTTCAATGATTCTAATGCTTTAATTCAGGTAGATATGTCTGAATATATGGAAAGACACGATGTTTCTAAAATGATTGGTTCTCCTCCAGGATATGTTGGCTATGATGAAGCTGGACAATTAACAGAGAAGATTAGAAGAAAACCATACGCTGTTGTTCTTTTGGATGAAATTGAAAAAGCTCATCCTGAAATATTCAATATCCTTCTTCAAGTTTTAGAAGACGGAAGATTGACTGATGCTAAAGGAAGAGTGGTTTCTTTCAAGAACGTTATTCTAATCATGACTTCTAATGTTGGTTCTGAGATTATTATGAAAGAAAGTGCTTTAGGTTTTGGTGGAAATACCAAAGCAAGAAGTAGCGCTGACTTAAGAGAGAAAGTAATGGGAGCCTTAAAAGAACAGTTCAAGCCTGAGTTCTTAAACAGAGTTGATGAGATTGTTTTATTTGATTATTTGGACAAAAACGAGATTAAAGAGATTGTAGACCTTGAGCTTAAAAAGGTAGAAGAAAGACTAGCTAAGAAGAATATTAAGATTAGCATTTCTCCAAAAGCAAAAGATATTCTTGCCGAGCAAGGATATGACAAAAACTTAGGAGCAAGACCTTTAAAGAGAGTAATTCAACAAAAGATTTTAAATCCATTAGCCTCAAAGATTGTTACCGGAGAAGTAAAAGAAGGAGATAGAATCTTAATTGACGGAGAGGGCAGTGAAATTATTCTTCAAGAAGGTAATAAGAAGCGGTTAGTTAAGGTTGTATAATGTCAAACAAAACCATATTTATCATTTTTATTATCATTTGTTTATTCCAATCACTCTGGGTAACTTATTCTTTGAATAACATCTCTAAAGTAGAAATGGTTAATAAAGAGACAACTATCGTTTTGACCAAAGAAGATTTCATTCAAGAGAATCTTCAAAAAATACAAAAAAGTGTCTTATACGTAGCAGACCTTGATACCAAAAAAGAGAGTTCAGGGATTATTTTAACTTCTGATGGTTTAATTCTTACTCTTAATACAAACATTCTCAAACAGAATGATTTTGATTTTAGGTCTTCGGGGGAAAGCAAGGTTTATGAAGTTAGGAAAAGAGATGTGGCTAGAAATCTAGCTTTAGTTCAAATAGGCGAAGTTAATCTAACTCCGTGTCTTTTTTCTGACGAAACAAATATTTCTTTGGGAGAAAATGTCTATATTGTAGGGTCAGATAAGAATGGAAATTATGTTTTTGGAGAAGGGATTGTTAGAAAGTCTTCTGGCGAAACTGATATTTTGGGAGATTCTAGTTTTGATGGTGCTCCAGTTTTTAATAAAAAAGGAGAGATTCTGGGAATTGGTCAATTAAATAAAAATAACTTAGTAGAAATAATATTAATTAATAATATAAGGGATTTTATAAACTTATGACAACAGAACTAATAGTTAAAAAAACAATCGGCTGGATGTTTCTTTCAATAGGAATAATTATTATTGGCTATATTGCCATAACTACAATGGATTATTTCACTGGAGTCTATCAATTCCCAGAGATATTTGCTTCATCGGTAGAAGCTCCGGTTGTTTCAGGAAGTTCGGATGATATGAATAGTCTGGTACAAAGTATGTTAGCTGATCAAATGAGTTCTTTTATTTCTAAAGATTCCATTACTTTGCTTTTAAACATGAGCGCCTGGAGTTTATTTGCCTTTTTTATGGTCTATTTGGGCGGAAAGGTTTTCGAACTTGGACTTAAAGCGATTAAAGATTAGTTTTAATTGACTTTTTGATTTTTATTCCCTATAATCAACCCATATGGAGAAGGATAGAATTATCAAACTTACAAACGCGTTATATAAAGTTACAAGTCTTTTTCCCGAGAAAGAAACACTCAGTATTTCTATAAGAAAAAGAGGCAATTTGATTTTGTCTTTTTTAATAATTATGGAAAACAAAGATTTACTATTAGGAGATGAATTAAGAGAAATCTCCGTAAAATGCAGAAGAAGTATCCAAGTCCTTCTTTCTTATTTTGAGATAGGAAAAACTCAGGATTGGATTAATCCTAAGAATTTTGAGATATTAGAAAAACAGTATAATGAAATATTGAAAGAAGTTGAGAGTATTAGGTTTACAGAAAGGAAAGTTATTCCTACAGAAAAGAAGTCTGAGAAGAAAGAAGATTTAGCTGTTCCAGAAGAAGAACCTAAATTCACCCTAACTCAGATTCAAGAAAAAGTAATTACTATTTTACAAGGTAATGGAAAAATGAAACCTTGTGATATAAATCAGTTTTTTCCAGATATGAATCCAAGGAGTATTAGAAGAGAACTTCAGGATTTGAAAGTGAGAGGAATTATTACTTCGAATGGCTCGGGTAAGAAGACCTTATACGAGATGAATTCATATTATTAATGCAAAAATGAATGCGGACAAACGCGGACAAATGCGGACATGAACCCGGACAAACCCGGACATGAATGCGGACAGAAGCCAATGAATGCGGACATCGAATGCGGACAAACCCGGACATGAATGCGGACAAACGCGGACAAACCCGGACATGAAAAGAATAGGCATTAAAATGGATATACAAAAATTTAAAGAACAATTTTTTTCGCAAATATATGAACAAAATATCGAAAAGATATATCGTTTTGTTTTGTTTAAAACTGGTTCAGAGCCTCTTGCTCAAGATATAACTGCGGAAACTTTTAGTCGTTTATGGGCTCAGATTTCTAGGGGAATTGAGATTAAAAACCCTTCTGGTTTTTTATACAAAACTGTGCGAAATCTTCTCGTTGATCATTATAGGAGCAAAGGAAAAGCGGCTATTAGTTTAGATGATATGGATTTTTTAGAAGGACAGTCTCAAGGAATAGAAGAAATGGCCGAAAAGAATGATGATTTAAAACACGTTAAAGCAGCCTTGACTTGCTTGAATGATTCTTATAGGCAAGCTATTTCTCTCTACTATATCGAACAAGAGCCAATCTCAGATGTGGCTAAAAGTTTAGGTAAATCAGAAGGAGCAACGAGAACAATGCTTCATCGGGGAATGAAAAAACTAAAAAAATATTTAGAATCTTAACTTGATTAAATTCCTTGATTGATATATTCTTTTGGTGGTGATTATTATTTCGGAAGAATTTATTTCTAAGAAAAGTTTGGTAACAATCGTTTCAATGATGATTGTTATCTTAATCGGTTTTTTACAACCGGTTTATCCGTACTATTTAGTGATATCCTTATCACTGGCAATGATTATTTTTTCAGTAATTATATCATTCGATGAACATCCTTCTTGGTGTTTTAGAAAAGAGTTTTCAATAAAAATCAAAGATGAAATGGAAGTTCTTCCAGCTCCTAAAGATTTTTTTGGAAACGTTCTTGTAACAAAGGCAGAGTTTCTAAGACGTGTAACCAAGGAACCAGTCTATGTGTATGATTATTGGTATCGTTGCCAGAGGCATTTTTTTAGACGGTATATAGCAATTGTTGATGGGCAAGAAATATATTATATAGCAGCATATTACACGTCAATATTTTTCAATGTGGTCAGGCAAGGAAACGAGCTTCATTATACCTTGAAAGATTTAAAAGCTTTCGCGTGTTACTATGTGTCTGTCGTCCTTCTTCTCGTTGCTATTATTGTTTTTATGATTGCTTACATCGGTATCTTTATCTAGTTGGCCTTATTCTAATAATAAGGCCTTTTTTTTGACACTTAAATGTGGTTGTGTTATGGCTATGATAGATCTCAAAAGAGGAAAAAGGATGCCTAAACAAAACAAATTAGCACCAGACTTTGTTTCAAGGTTCGACACGGTTGTCGTTGCTTCAAGCAAAGACAGAGAGGTTTCAGAACTTCTCAGCCACATCGATTCTGTGAGAGAGCACTACCGAGAACATCTTTCTGAAACGTTGTTAGACCTAGAGATGATTGAAGTCGATTTGCCTTGGAATTTTACGAGAACCGAGGTTATCTCGAATGATAAGGTTTTTGCAGCCATGGAAAAGATTCTGCCGCTCATGGACAAGATTTTTCTGCTTGAAGAGGATGTCAAAAAACAACTTTCTTTAGGGGCAACAGATGTCGTCATTGATGACAATTCTATTGTTTTCTTGAAAGAAGAACTAAAGAAGGTTAATGACTATTGCTCTAAAAAGCAAGAAGAAATCATTTCGTTGGTTCGTGAAGCAGAGAAAGAAGCTAAAGACATTACAGAAACTATTTCTGCGGCCATGCTAACCTACGATGTAAGGTTTGAAGAAATTCAAATTCTTTCAAAAAAAGCGAGGGAGTTTCGCAAGTAAACGGGTGAGTTTTAAATAAAATTCACTCTTTTTTTATATGATAGTGAACGTCTTTTTTTACATTACCACTTTAGTTTCGTTTTTTGTGTAGTTTATGTTATAATCTAAATAATATGAAAAAAGAAGAAAATATTATTATTTATCAAACGGAAAGTGGAGAGATCAGATTAAAGGCTGACTTTAAGAGAGAAAATGTTTGGGCAACACAAGCGCAAATAGCAGATCTTTTTAGTATTGAAAGATCCGTTGCAACAAAACACATAAAAAATATTTTAAAAGATAGCGAAGTAGATGTAAAAAGCAATGTGCAAAAAATGCACATTCCAAATTCTGACAAGCTTGTTTATATATATTCTTTGGATGTAATATTGGCAGTTGGTTATCGTGCTAAGTCTGTAAAAGCAATTTATTTCCGAAGGTGGGCGACAAAGACACTTAGAGAACATATTACGAAAGGGTATACTATAAACAAAAAACTTCTTAAAAATAATTATGAACAATTTTTAAAAGATGTAGAAAGCATTAAGTTAATTTCTTTAGGAAAAGCTAACGTCAAAGCAGATGACGTCTTAGAACTTGTTAAGATTTTTGCATCTACTTGGTTTTCTCTTGATGCTTACGATAAAGAATCTTTTTCTCAAAAAGGTTTTACTAAAAAAACAATAAAGGTTGAGGCAAAAGAACTTTATACTGATATTTTAAAATTAAAAGATGATTTAATCAAAAGGGGGGAGACGACTAGTTTTTTTGCGCAAGAAAGGACTGGGAATAGCTTTGAATTTTGGAAATGTTTTTCAGTCTGCTTTTGGAGAAGATGTTTATAAAAGCATTGAAGAGAAAGCCGCTCATTTGTTGTATTTTATAGTTAAAGACCATCCTTTTGTTGATGGAAACAAAAGAAGCGCTGCTTTTTCTTTTGTTTGGTTTTTAAGAAAAGCAAAGATTGATTTCATGGAGATAATAACTCCTCAGGTTTTAGCAACGATTACTCTTCTTGTTGCTGAAAGTAATTCAAAGGAAAAGGATAAGATAATTGGTTTCATACTTCTTATTTTAAAGAATAAGAAATAATTTTTACATGTGTGCACAGCGTCAAAATTGTTTGACATTACAAAAATTACATGTAATAATTGTATTACAATACAAAAATTAAAGAATATGATTAAAAGATTATTACAAAAAAATATAGAGAAAAATCTTTTTAAGGGAAATATTATCATTGTTTATGGGGCCAGGCAAGTTGGAAAAACAACACTTGTTAGGCAAATAATGGAAGAGAGTGGTAAAAAAAGTAAATACTTAAATTGCGAAATTTTATCTATTAAAGACCAATTAAAAGAAATAGAGCCAGAAAAATTAAAGTTTTTTTTGGGCGATGCAGAATTAATCGTTTTGGATGAAGCGCAAAGTATTGAGAATATAGGCTTGGTGTTGAAAGTTTTGGTTGATACTTATCCAGATTTACAAATCATCGCAACTGGATCTTCTTCCTTTGATTTAGCGAATAAGATAAACGAGCCATTAACCGGAAGAGCTTTTGAATTTGAATTATATCCTTTATCGGTTGAAGAATTAAAAGAAGATAAGGATTTATTTGATGTTGAATCAAAAATAGAAAAGCTATTAACAATGGGTTCTTATCCAGAAGTTTTTAGTTTGAATAAAGAAGATGCAGAAAGAAAAATAGATCAAATTTCATCAAATTATCTTTTTAAGGATGTTTTAAACTATGAAGGATTGAAAAAATCAAGTGTTTTAGTTAATTTATTAAAAATGCTTGCTTTGCAAATCGGAAACGAAGTTAGTTATAACGAGCTTTCTAAGAACTTAGGCATTAACAGTAGAACAGTAGAGAAATATATTGATTTGTTAGAAAAGTGTTTTATTGTTTTTAGACTCACTGCTTTTAGTAAAAATTTAAGAAAAGAAATTTCGAAATCATTTAAAATATATTTTTATGATTTAGGGATTAGAAATAGTTTAATTAAAAACCATAATTCTTTAGATATTAGAAACGATGTTGGAGCTCTTTGGGAAAATTTTTGTATTATAGAAAGAATTAAAAAAAATAGTTATCATAACGTCTATGCTAATTATTATTTTTGGAGAACTTATACTCAGAAAGAAATAGATTTCATTGAAGAAAGAGAGGGGAGACTCTTTTGTTATGAAATAAAGTGGAATAAAGTTTTAAAAAAAATTCCTTATGAGTTTTTAAAAGAATACAAGGATTCAAGTTTCGAGGTAATAAACAGAGATAATTATTATAAATTTCTTTTTTAATTATCTTTCTATTTATCCTTGTTCCGATAACAATACCTAAACGCTTGTTTCTTTCTAAAGTAATTATTTCTAACAGATGTTTTTATATTTTTTGAAAAACCGCCATATGTCTGGTGACATTACCCTTTTTTATTGACAAATTAAGGTATTCTATTATATTAAAGGCGGTAGATTAAAACTAAAGAGGTTGAGGCTAAGAATGTTAGAAAAAGATTGGATTGATGTTGAGATGGCAGAACAATCTAGGCGTTTTTATTCAGAAGGACTCCTATATCGTAACGATGAATTGAAAAAAATTATTTCTGATTTCTTGTGGTCTCTTTTGTTTGGTGGCTATGATAGCTTTCTTCTTAGAAAGAGTGTTTGGAAAGAGGTTTTAAACATTACTTCTGTTTCAAAAAAAATCAGAATCATCAAGACTAAGATTGAGGGTTGTAATGAGAAATTCCTATCTTTAAAAAGTGTCAAAGATTGTTCTTTTGAAGAACTCAAAGAACAAGAGGTTCTTTTTGATCAAAACTTAAAAGAGATAACTTCTCTGATTGAGAATTTATCAAAAAGGACAGATAACTTTTTAGGAAAGGTTTTTTCTTCTACTAAACGCTTGAATTTATCAAGCTTGCCAGAAAAAGCAAAAGTAATTCTGAGGCAAAGGGAATCAACGCTCAATGAAATTTTTGTAAAATTTGAAAAAGAATTTTACCCTAATTGGTGGACTAAATAAAAGTTCACCTGTTTTTTTATTGCATTAATCGTATCAATATGATACGATTATAGTATAATAATGATACGAAAATGATTAATCTGACATCAAAAGAACAAAAAATAATTAATATTATTTTAAAAAACAAAGAAGTACAGTCATCAGTTGTCTTTAAAGAGTTGATTGAAATGGGCGAAAAGGCGTCTCTTGTAACCGTAAAAAGGCTATTATCAAAAATGGTCGGTCTTAATTTTTTAACTGTAAGTGGATTGGGAAGATCTGTAAGTTATAGGATAAATGATGAGGGGAGGCTTTTTTTAGAAATAAACGCTCAAGAATATTGTTCTATTGAATTAGAGAAAAGATATGGATTGACGCAATATAATTTCAATTTATTTTCTTCTATCCCAAGTAATATTTTTAACGATGATGAGCTTAAGGGGTTAGAAAAAATTAGTAGAGAATACAAGGAGAGAGTTTTAAATCTTTCCGCAACGGTTCAAAAAAAAGAGCTAGAAAGGTTTGTTGTTGAGTTGTCTTGGAAATCGTCAAGGATTGAGGGAAATACTTATACCTTACTTGATACAGAAAGACTGCTTTTAGAGAACAAAAGGGCTGTTGGAAAAACAGAAAAAGAGGCTCAAATGATTTTAAATCATAAAAGTGCTTTTACTTTTATTTATAATCATAGAGAACAATTTAAAATATTAACTAAAAAGAACTTGGAAAATTTGCACGCTATTTTAATTAAAGATTTAGGCGTGTCTCCAGGAACAAGAAAAGATATGGTTGGGATTATGGGTTCAACGTATAAACCTTTAGACAATAAATACCAAATTGATGACGCTTTAGAATCTCTAATGAAGGTTGTTTCACGCATGGAAAATCCTTATGCAAAAGCCTTAATTTCTTTACTTGGTATTAGCTATGTTCAACCATTTTCTGATGGAAACAAAAGAACTAGTCGTTTTATGGCAAACGCTATTTTATTATCGTATAATCTTTTACCTCTTTCTTATCGTAATATTAGTGAAGATGAATATCGTGAAGCAGTTTTAGTGTTTTATGAGTTAAACTCTATCATGCCATTCAAAAAAATATTCTTATCACAATATGCTTTTACAGCAAACAATTACTCAATAGGTTAAATGTTTTTCATATTTTTTGAAAAACCGCCATATGTCTGGTGACATTACCAAAAAGCATTGACATTTAAGGCTTTTTGTTTAATAATCACTAAAAGTGTAACAAAACAAAAGGTTTTACGTCTATACTAGTGTAAGGGAATAATATTTTTAAAATGTCAGAACTAGATTTAATAAAAAAATTAGAAAGGTTAAGTGCTGAAAAGCCCAATAAAGATTGGGTTAGTTTTACTCGCGAGAGCATTTTGTCTTCTAGTCCAGAAATTCAAAAAAATAGTTTTGAACGATTAATAGAAAGTTTAGATGTTCGCTCTTTAGCTCCAATGATGATTTGTATTTTCGCTGGATTAATCTTTGGGGGAGTGACTACCTTGTTCACGCCAGAAACTGAGAACAACTTGATGACGGCAGTAATAGAAGAAGGGGAAGCTAACATATCTGAAATAGCTTCTACATTGATAGAAGAACCAGTAGTAGCTACTTCTATACAGATAGAAGATGACGTACTATTAGACGAACAAACTTTAGCAACCATGCTAAACTCTGAAAATAAAGAAACCACCCTAAAAGAGATTGAAAGTAGAATAGGTCAAATTAAAAGTGAAGTCATTGATTGTAAGAGGCTTGGAGAGTTCCTAACCGGAACAGACAAAGAAAGATGTGACGAGTTAGAAGATCAATATAATAAGTTAGAACAGATATTAGGAGAAGAAGAATAAATAATGTTTACATTTTGATTAAAGTTTGATAAAATAAAGATACAGTGCCATCCTCGCATTTATTTTGTGTTTATATCAGGATTGATGTAGGTAGAGAATAGATGCGAGGAATGGAAGGATAAATCTCTTAAGCTCTTAATAAGCTTTAAGAGAACGTAAGGTTGCTGTAACGATCGCATCAGAGGAATTTACTTGGGAAGACATAGATAATCGCTTCTCAAGAATAATTTCTCGCGGGTGTAAGATCGTTATGGGTTGATAGCATACCTATAATAAACAAAAAAATAAACAAAAAAACAAATTAAAAAACATGAGTAAAAAACTATTCGGATTAATTGCAGGTTTAACACTTGCATTAGCGGTAATGGTAGCTCCAGTGGTAGACGCTGAAGAACTTAGCTTAGACTCTATGAGTACTGAGCAATTAATTGCTTTAATACAACAATTATTATCAGGTTCAACAACTACAACTACTACTCCTACTACTACAACAGGAACTAGCTCAACAGCTATTTCAGGAATCCCTTCAGGTTTTCAATTTAATA
>CAZJOO010000015.1:0-14970 GCA_964547725.1 uncultured Candidatus Saccharibacteria bacterium | reverse complement strand
TGAAAAAGGTTTAATGGAAGGTAGAATTGTTAGAATTCAACCTAAAGGAAAGAACGAAGTTTCTTTTTCGTTTCGAAGAACTGATGGAATGTTCTATTCTGGAAGTTGTAATTTGGACACAAGGAAGGGTAGATTATGTGCAAGAAGAACATAACTCCCTCCTTTTTAAATTAGATTTTTACTTAAAAATCTGATAAGGTAATTTTATTGGCTATAAAAAATATATGAAAAATAGACAAATGACAATTTTAGAAGTTCTATTATCAAACATAAATGTTCGTATCTTTTTTATATTCAAAAAAATAGGAGAGCTAAAAGAAGGAATTAAAGAAAAACAGTGCTTGTTTTTAGAAACGCATGGATGGACAAAATAGAGAAAATATCAAAAAAGGATTAGAGGTTGATATTATTCTAAAAAAGGATCAAAGAACAGGAAAATTAACTCGCGGAATTATAGATAGAATATTAACAAGCTCTAGTTCTCACCCCCATGGAATCAAAGTAATGCTCGAAGATGGAAGTGTGGGAAGGGTGCAAAACATTGTTATTAAACTATTATAATTTTCAATAATAAAATAACTCTTTGTAAATTATTCTATTTTATAGAAGTAATTTACATTTAAAATCATTATGAACGAATCAGTTTTAAAATTTAAAAAAGTTACCTTCGGGTATAAGGAAGAGAGTCCTCTAATTAAAGAGGTCGATTTTTCTATTCTCAGAGGAAAGAAAATAACCCTTATGGGGCAAAACGGAGCAGGAAAAAGTACAATTTTTTCTCTAATTACAAAAGAATTTACACCAGATAGTGGAAGCATAAACATTGTTAACGATGTTTCTGTGGCTCTTGCGCGTCAAGTAATCCCAAGAAATCAATTAGACTTAACTGTTAGGGAATTTTTCGAAAAATGTTTTAAGGAAAAAGTATATGATATTGATCCAAAAATAGACGATGTTCTTGAAATAGTTAACTTAGAAGCTCCTCACGATAGAGCTATTAAATCTTTTTCTGGGGGACAACAAGCAAGACTTCTTTTGGCTTCAGCCCTTATTCAAAATCCAGACTTACTTTTACTAGACGAACCAACAAATAATTTAGACAAAGAGGGGATTGAGCGTCTTAAGAAGTTTTTAATTGTCTATCAAAAAACTTGTCTTGTTATTTCTCATGACGCAGATTTCTTAAATAGTTTTACCGATGGTGTTTTATACCTTGATGTTTTTACAAGAAACGTGGAGCAATTCACAGGAGACTATTTTGACGTACAAGAACAGATTGCTCTTCATCAAGACAAACTAAACAAAAAGAATGTTCAGCTTTCTAAATTAATTCAAGAAAAGAGAGAGCGTGCTAATTTCTTCGCTCACAAAGGGGGACAAATGCGTGTGCTTGCCAAAAGAATGAGAGCAAAGGCTAGTGAAGCAGAAGAAGCAAAAGTAGACTTAAGAAGAGAGGATAAGACAATTCATTCTTTTATTATCCCTGCGCAAGAAGGTCTTTCAGGAGTAATTATTCATATCACAAAGTTCAAAACCATTAAAAAACAAAAAGCCTTAGAAAGAAAAACCGATATAGAGGTAAGAAAAACAGAACATCTTCTTTTGAAAGGACCTAATGGTATTGGAAAAAGTACTTTACTTGAATCAATTGTTAATCGCACCGCTGATGGAGTAAAGATTGCTGACGGCGTAAAGATTGGATATTACAGACAAGATTTTTCTAATTTAAACTTTGAAGAAACAGTTTATCAATCTCTTTCCAAAGCAGCTGAAGAAGAAACAGAGCAAAATATGAGAAATATTGCTGCCGGATTTCTTATCGACGGAAAGATTATGAACGAAAAGATAGGTAGTTTATCCGAGGGGCAAAAAGGGTTGGTTGCTTTCACTAGACTTGTTTTAGAAAGACCAGGACTTCTTATTCTAGACGAACCAACAAATCATATTAATTTTCGTCATATTCCAATAATAGCAGAAGCTTTAAATAAGTATGCCGGAGCTATGATTCTAGTTAGTCACGTTCCAGAGTTTGTGCAAAAAATCAAAATAGATTCTACTTTAGACTTAGGATAACAAATATTTGTATTTATTTTTATTTTTAGGTATAATCTAAATATGAAAAATAAATCATTTACATTAATTGAACTTTTGGTAGTAATAGTTATTATCGGAATTTTGGCTGGGGTAATTATTGTCTCGGTAAGTTCTTCAATCAACAAAGCTACCATCGCCAAACTTAAAGTGTTTGAAAACAATATTCAAAGCGAATTAGGTGCTAATA
This sequence comes from uncultured Candidatus Saccharibacteria bacterium, assembly GCA_964547725.1. Taxonomy (GTDB): domain Bacteria; phylum Patescibacteriota; class Minisyncoccia; order Minisyncoccales; family Minisyncoccaceae; genus JAAZMU01. Next base: position 12,689 of record CAZJOO010000015.1, on the reverse strand, counting down.
TGGTTTCAAGATGGAAACTAGACGGAAATGCTAATGATGCATGGGGAAGTAATAATGGAACTTTAGGAGACGGAGTGACTTCTTCAACATACCCAACCGTAAAGACAGAAGCAGAATGTGTTACTGGTACTTGTATGAGTTTTGATGGTTTGAATGATTATATTAATTGTGGTAATAACGCAGACTTGGATTTTATTACTTACGCAGGTACATATACTTTTTCGGCTTGGATTTATTCTAGTAATTTAACTGGGGTGACGCGTACTTCTATCGTTGGAAAAAGTCCTCTTTCTTCAGATAGGAATGTTCTCAGTTGTTATGGTAGCTCTGTTCGCTTCGGTTATTACAATGGCATTGCTTGGTATGGTGTTTCTGGTCTTTTTACTCTTAACAAATGGAATTATGTTGCAGGAATAAATAATGGCGGAAGTTTGTCTTTATATTTAGATGGAGTTATTCAAACAGAAAATGGTAATCCTTATACGGCCGCTGACAATAAGTTAATTATTGGTTCGGTTGGAACTTATGGTGCCACAGGAGAATATTGGAAAGGTTTAATTGACGACGTTCGTATATATAATGGCGCCTTATCTACTTCTCAAATTAAACAACAATATGTCGCTGGGCTTGATTCACTTTTAGCAAATAACAATATCTCAAAGGAAGAATACGACCAAAGAATAAATTCTTTAGCACATACCGACTAATTGTTGACTATTGTTTGAGAAGTGTTATATTTTAATATATGACTAATATTACTCTATACTCGTTTGTGAGCGTTATCATCGTAAGTTTGATTTCTTTTTCTGGAGCCCTTTTTTTACTTCTCAAAAAAGAAATCTTAGACAAAGTTATTATGTATTTTGTTAGTTTTTCTGTTGGAGCAATGCTTGGAGCTGCTTTTTTTCATTTAATCCCAGAAGCTTTAGAATTGGAACCTAATACTTTAATTTACATATTAGTGGGTTTCTTATTTTCTTTTATTTTAGAGAAATTTATTAAATGGAGACATTGTCATAACCCAGAACACCTTAATTCTAAGGTTCACTCTTTTGTCTATATTAATTTAGCGGGAGACATGGTTCACAACTTTATTGATGGAATAATTATTACAGCAAGTTATATTGTCAGTATTCCTCTTGGAATCTCTACAACTATTGCCGTTATGATACACGAAATACCCCAAGAGATAGGGGACTTTGCTGTTTTATTGCACGGAGGTTTTACAAAAGGAAAAGCTCTTTTTTTAAATTTCGTTACTGCTCTAACTGCTGTTTTGGGAGTAATAATAGCATTGCTTGTTGGTCCAGAAAATACACAATTCACTTCTATATTAATAGCTTTTGCTGCAGGTAATTTCATTTATATCGCTGCTTCTGATTTAATTCCAGAACTTCACGAAGAAACAAAGATTGGTAGATCATTACTACAATTCTTGTCTATCATTATTGGATTATTAATTATGAGTCTTCTTTAATAAAATATGAACCAAAAAAACTTACTAATGCTTGGAATAATAATTTTTATTATAATTACTATTTGTTTAATTTTTATTAGCGCAAAAAACAAACCAATTACTCCGGAAATTAATAATACCGTCTGCACTGAAGAATTTAAGCCAGTTTGTGGAAGTGATGGTGAAACCTATTCAAATACCTGCAAAGCTCTTGTATCAGGCGTAGGAATAGAAAAAAACTTTGCTTGTGATAGCGAAGCCGAGAACAATATTAAAAATGCTAATTACTTTCTTCTTTCTTTTAATAAGCACGTAAAGTTTGAGGATGGAACATTTTCTAAAACCACAGGAGAAGAAACTCTAAGCGCAGGTATTGTCGACAATGATTACGTTCTTACTGATTTTGATAACGATGGAATTAATGACGCAGCTGTTATTATTTATTCTAACTATGGAGGTTCTGGTGTTTTTATTGAACTCGCAATTCTTTACGACACGAAGGATCCTGTCTATTTTACTGGGGAAGCTTTGGGAGATAGAATAAAGGTAAATAATATCTCTGTAAACGATAAAATAATTACTTTAGATTTAATAGTTCAAGGAGAAAACGATCCAATGTGTTGTCCGACAGAAGCTAAAACTATAAAGTACAAATTAGAAGGCACAAAATTAATAAAACAATAAAAAAAGAGACTTAGGTCTCTTTTTTATTTGTGCCGAAGGTGGGACTTGAACCCACAAGGGATTACTCCCACAACGTTTTGAGTGTTGCGTGTCTGCCAATTTCACCACTTCGGCCAATACATTTTGTTTATCATAAAATGAAAATACTTGCAAATTGATTAATTGTATAATATACTTTTCTTGGTAAATTGCTATGTCACAAGTATTAGAATCTCCAAAGGATTATGTTCTGAGAATATTAAAAACGTATCCAAGGCTGAATCTTACATTCCGCAATGGAATCGTTGATGTAAATGCCATAACAGACAACTACATCTTAGAACAACTTGCTAATAGAGTTAAAGGATTGCAACCGGAACAATGCCAGTCATCAGTTCCTATAGACAAAATTAGACTAAACGGAAGAAGTCTTTATAGCGTTGCAACAGAAAGAGCAAATCACGAACTATATGTTAACAAAAAGCGTAACACAAAATAGTTCGTGTCTTTTTTTTTACAACTCTTTGTGATATAGTTTAAAACATAAAAGATAAATAAAATAATATGTTAGATATTAAATTCATTAGACAAAATATTGACGTTGTAAAGAATGCTTGCAATAAAAAGCGAATCAATTCAGACATTATAGATCAACTAGTAATAATTGATAAAAAGAGGTCCGAATTAATGAAAAGTGTGGAAAACACAAGAAGACTTAAGAATGAGGCTAACGAGAAAATAAAGCAGGCTTCTCCTGAAGAAAAAAAGACTATTATCGAAGAGATGAAAAAGCTTGGTGACGATGAAAAAGAATTCCAAGAAATAGACAAAGAGTTTGAAAGATTAATGCTTTTAGTTCCTAATGTTCCTCATTCATCGGTTCCAGAAGGAGCTTCTGATGAAGACAATGTAGAGGTTAAAAACTGGGGGACTATTCCTAGTTTTGATTTTCCTATTAAAGACCATGTCGAGATTTCAAAAGATTTAGACTTGGTTGATTTTGATAGAGGAAACAAGGTTTCTGGATTTAGAGGTTATTATTTAAAAAATGAAGCTGCTCTTTTATCGTTTGCTATTTGGAATCTTGCTCTTGAAAAATTGATTGCTAAAGGTTTTGTTCCAATGATTGCACCCTCACTTGTAAAAGAGTCTGCTTTAGTAGGTACAGGTTATTTGCCACAACAAGAAGAAGATGTTTACAAAACAAGTGATGGGATGTATTTAGCGGGGACTTCAGAAGTTGCCCTTATGAACTATCACTCTGACGAAACATTAGGTGAACAAGACCTTCCTAAAAAATATGTTGGTTTTTCTCCTTGTTTTAGAACAGAAATCGGAAGTTATGGAAAAGATGTTAAAGGAATTTTAAGAGTACACGAATTTTACAAACTAGAACAAGTTATTCTTTGTCATAATAGTCAAGAAGAAACAGAAAAACTTCACGAAGAAATAACAAGAAATTCTGAAGAGATTTTAGAAGCACTAGAACTTCCATACAGAAGAGTTTTAAATTGTAGTGGAGATCTTGGCTTAGGACAAGTAAAGAAGTTTGACCTTGAGGCTTGGGTTCCTTCTCAAAACAGATACAGAGAAACTCACTCTGCTTCATATTTTTACGACTTTCAAACAAGAAGATTGAATATTAAATACAAAGATAAAGAAGGGGAATTAAAATATGCTTATTCTTTGAACAACACTTTAATTGCTACTCCAAGAGTTCTTATCTCTCTATTTGAAAATCACCAACAAAAAGATGGTTCTATTAAAATCCCTAAAGCTCTTCACAAGTATTTGAATTTTACAGAAATTAAACCTAAAAATGAACAATAAAAAGATTAAACTGCAAGGATTAAAAATAGTCTATAAGCAGGAAGGAAAAGGGGCGCCAATTTTAATTTTACATGGTTGGGGAGGTTCTTCAAAATCATGGGAAAAAATAATTGAATTGCTTTCAAAAGAAAAATATATGGTTGCTTGTCCTGATTTGCCTGGCTTCGGAGAAAGTGATAATCCAACCGAACCTTGGGATATCAATAAATACATCTCGTTTATTTTCGAGTTCTTAAAAGCTCTTGAAATAGAGGAGTGTATTCTTTTGGGACATTCTTTTGGGGGAGGATTATCTACTAAAATCGCCTCAGAATATCCAAAAATTATCAAAAAGCTTATTCTTTGTGACGCAGCTATTGTTAGGTCAAAAGAAAGATTGAGCTTAAGACAAAAGATAGCTAAAACAACAGCTCTTATTGCTAAACCTATTACAAACAACAAAATCTACAAAGAAAAGATACAGCCTAAACTTAGACCTTTAGTTTATAAGGTAGCTGGTAACTACGATTACTATTCTGCGAATGAAGTTATGAAAAAAACTTTTAAAAAGGTTTTTGCCGAAGACTTGAAAGCTTTTCTAAGCAATATTAGAAAACCAACACTTGTTGTTTGGGGAAAGGAAGACTTAACAACACCTCTTGAGGATGCTTATGTTATTAAAAATATGATTGAAGGTGCAGAAATTCAAGTCATTGAAGGAGTGAAACATTCTCCTCATCTTACAAAGCCAGAAGAATTAGCTAAAATAATAATAGAGTTTATAAAGAAAAAACATGACTAACGCTTTAATTCTTGTTTCTATCATCACACTATGGTTTATCTCTCAAATCAAAGGTTCTTTGTTTTGGATTTATTTATGGCAATTAAAAAATTATCACCTAGGTAGATTTAAAGATCATTTTAGGACAAAAAAAGGAAGAGATATTTTTCTTAATTTCTTTTTTCTTTCTAAAATAATGGCTTTAATTCTTTTTAATTGGTTTGCGTTCTTGCCTTTTGCTTTTATTATCCTAGAAGGAACTGCTTCTTTGTATAAAATAATTAAAACTAATTTTAATTCTCCTGTATTTACAAAAAAAACAACCCTTCTTTTTTGTTTAAGTGTTTTGACTTTAATTATTATTTTTAAAAATATTGCCTTTGTTAATATTTATGATTTTTCAGCCAAATTGCTTTTAATTAATATTTTAACTCCTTTAATCATTTCTAGTATTGTTCTTTTATTTCAACCCCTCACGGTTGTCATGAGATATAAAACATTATATCAAGCAAAGAAAAAAAGAAAAAACCTAAAAGATTTAATTGTAATTGGGATAACCGGTAGTTATGGAAAATCTTCAACTAAAGAATTTCTTTACACTATTTTGTCTTCTAAATTGAAAGGAGTTAAAAGAACTCCTGAAAACAAAAACTCAGAAATGGGTATTTCTACTTTTATTTTGAATGAACTCACTGAAAATGATAAATATTTCATTTGTGAGATGGGTGCATATAATAAAGGAGGAATAAAGCTTTTGTGTGATATTGCTAATCCACAAATTGGAATTTTAACGGGAATAAATAATCAGCATCTTTCTACTTTTGGCTCTCAAGAAAATATCGTTAAAACGAAATTTGAGCTAATAGAATATGTAAAAGATTTTTCTATTATAAACTCAGATAATTATCTTATTAAAAACCATAAAGGAACAAACTCTTACAAATATTCTTATCTAGAAAAACAAGATATTTATGCTGAAAATTTAAAGACCTTTAAAGATCATATTGAATTTAATGTTTGCCTTAAAACAGGAGAAAAAGAATTTTTTAAAGTTAATGTTTTAGGGGGACACAATGTTTCTAATTTGCTTGGTGCTATTTTTGTAGCTTATAAATTAGGAATGAGTTTGCCGGAAATTAAAAAAGGAGTTGAAAAAATAATTCCTAGTCAGGGAGGAATGTTTTTAAAAAAGAATTATATTGACGCTACCTATTCTTCAAATGCAAACGGAGTTATGGCTCATTTAAATTTTTTAAGTCTTTGGAAAGGAAGAAAAGTCATTGTTATGCCTTGCTTGATTGAACTTCAGAAAGAATCAAAAAGAATCCACAGAGAGATTGGAAAAAAGATAGCCGAGACTTGTGATTTAGCAATCATTACTACTGCGGATTGTTTTAAAGAATTGAAAGAAGAAGCAGGAGAAAAAGTTATCTTTGAAAATGATCCTAAAAAAATAATTAAAATACTAAAGGAATATAATCAAAAGGAAGACATCATTCTTTTAGAGAGCAGGGTTCCATCTGAATTAATTAAAAAAATATGAAAACAGTTTCCATTTCACTTTCCCCAAACACTGAAAAAGACGACGTTTCTTTGGCACTCAAAGAACTAAAATCTAAGGATAAAATAACAGGGCCAGCAATTCAAATCTTTGAAAATAATTTCAAAAAGTATTTTGGTTTCGAGTCCGTCTACTCTTTAAATAGTGGTAGAAGTTCTCTTCTTGTAATTCTAGAAGCTTTGAATATCCAAAAAAACGATGAAATTATCGTGCAAGCTTTTACTTGCAACGCTGTGATTAATCCTATTTTAAAAAGAGAAGCTCTTCCTATCTATATTGATATCGACAAAACTTTAAATATTGATGTTTTAAAAATAGAACAAAAGATTAATAAAAATACTAAGGCCATCATTGTTCAACATACTTTTGGAATGCCTGCTCAAATAAAAGAAATTAAGGAAATCTGTGAAAAGTACAATCTTTTTTTAATCGAAGATTGTGCTCATGCGCTAGGAGCGAAATATGAAAATAAGTATTGCGGTACTTTTGGAGACATATCTTTCTTCTCTTTTGGTAGAGATAAGGTAATCTCTTGTGTCTATGGGGGAATAATTGGAATTAATAATTCAGCATTAAAAGAAAGAGTCGAAACAATATATGACAAATTAAGTTATCCTAATAAAAAATGGGTAAACAATCAGCTTAGGCATCCAATAATTATGAACTTACTTGTGTTGCCTCTATATAACGTCCTTAATATAGGAAAAATCATTTTAGAACTTTCTATTCGTTTGAATCTAATTTCTAAAGCTGTTACTTCTTTAGAGTACAAAGGAAAGCTTCCAGAAAATTTTCCAGAAAAAATGCCTAATTCTATGGCTAAATTAGCCAATCATCAGTTTGAAAAATTAGAAAAATTCAATAAACACCGAAGAGAATTAGCTCAATATTATCATGAGCAAATTGGAGGAATCTTTGAAATGAAAGAAGGGGCTATTTATTTAAAATATCCACTACTAGTTTCTAATGGAACAGAGATTATTGAAAAGATGGGAAGGTATAATATAATGCTTGAAGATGGTTGGAGAAAACATGCTATCGTTCCTCCAAAAACTATTCTATGCGAAATGAATTATATCGAAGGAGAATGTTTAGAAGCGGAGAGAATTAGCGATAAAATAATTATTTTACCGACACACATAAACATAACAAAAGAAATTGCCGAGAAAATAGTTTATCTTTTAAAAAGCTTAATTTGACAATATTGCTTTTATAGGAAAAAATAAGAATATAATTAAAATAAAATAAAAATATGTTTGACAAATTTAAACAAATGAAACAATTGAAAGATTTTGAAAGCTCTCTTAAGAAACAAACTCTTTCTAAAGAAAAGAATGGAATTACTGTTACTTTAAACTTAAAGATGGAAATCTTGGATATTAAATTAAATCCAGCACTAGATATAGCCGAGCAAGAGAAGAAGGTTAGAGAGTGCATAAACGATGCTATGAACGAAGCTAAGATGGAGATGGCTAAACAAGCTCAATCAATGGGAGGTTTTGGATTCTAAAAGATGACCCTTTATCCCACTCTTACAACTTTAGTTAATTACAAAGAAAAGCTTGAAGAAATAAAAACACTGAAACTTGAAAAAGTTTGTGTTTTTTTTACTGGATTGAATTTCGAAGAAAGAAAAGTTTTATTTAAAGAACTTAAAAAAGTAGGAGTAAAAGAGATTCCTTTCGCACATATTAAAAACGATATGACGCTAGAAGAATTAGATCTTTTGGTTGAATGTTATCACACTCAAAGAATGAATCTTCATTCCTTTAAAGAACATGCTGGGATATATGATTATTCAAAATATAAAGATTTAATTTATATTGAAAATGTTTATGTCGCTTTCGAAGAAGAAGAGATAAGAAGGTGGGCGGGAATTTGTCTTGATTTTTCTCACTTAGAGAATGATAGAATAACGCGTCCAGAATATTTTGAAAAAAATATAAAGATACTTGAAAGAAATAAAATAGGTTGTAATCATATAAGCGCTATTAAAGCCGAATCTCATTTAAATAGTGACGGCTTTAACCGTTATGACTATCACGCCACAAATAATCTTTCGGATTTTGATTATTTAAAAAAATATGATAAAAAGTTTTTCTCTGATTTTTGTGCCATCGAATTAAATAACAGTATTAGCTTTCAGTTGAAAGTTATAGATTACGTTAAAAAAATAGTAAATGAATAAAAAATTAATTTTAATTTCTTTTACTTTAGTCTTAATAGTTTCTTTTTTCTTTTTAGTAAAAGAAAAACCAATCGTTGAGGAAGTAATACCTATAATCGAAGAAGAAATAATTCCCAAAAACCAACTTGAAATAGTTCCAGATGAAATTAGTGCGATTTATTTAACCGGACCTTATCTTACTAGCGAATATAGGTTTGAAAGAATATTTTCTTTAGCAAAAGAAAAAGCAATCAATGCGGTAATTATTGATGTTAAAGATTATTCCGGAAGAATATATTTAGACATAGAAAATGAAGCTTTGGATAGTGCTTTACGAACTTCAATTAAAACAAGCGAAAATATCAAGAGGCTTCACGAGCAAGGTATTTATGTTATTGGAAGAGTTGTTGTTTTTGAAGACCCTATACTATCATCTCAAAAACCAGAGCTAGCCGTTAAAGATAATGATGGAAATTTATGGAAAGGTTATGATGGGTTAGCTTGGACAAAACCTAACTCCAAAGAAGTTTGGGATTATAATATTTTAGTTGCAAGGGAAGCTTGGAACATGGGTTTTGATGAAATTAATTTTGACTACATTAGATTTCCAACCGATGGAAACTTAAAAAGTATTAATTACAGCTTGGACGGAAAAACAAAAATAGAGATTATGGAAGATTTCTATATTTACTTAAGAAATGAACTTGAAGGTATTAATCTTTCTATAGACTTATTCGGACTAACAACTTTAGTTGACGATATCGGAATAGGACAAAATATAGAAATTGCTTCTAAGTACTTTAATTACGTTTGCCCAATGGTATACCCCTCACATTATGCTAATGGATTCAATGGGTATCTCAACCCTTCAGAATTTCCTTACGGAGTAGTTTACAAATCCTTAAGCGAAGCAGGGATTGATAATATAAGACCTTGGCTTCAAGCTTTTGATTTATTGGGTTATAAATACGGAAGAGAAGAAATTCAAGCCCAAATTAAAGCAGTAAAAGATGGCTTGCAAAAAAATTACTCAGGATACATGCTTTGGAATTCACAAAATGATTACAATTCCGAGGAGTTGATAAAAGAAGAAGAATTGTTAGAATAATTACAACATCTTTTTTATTATTAAAAAATAATATATAATATTCTTGTAATGGAAATTAAAGAAACAATTGATAAAATAACTTGGGAAGACTTTTGTCTCAATGCAAAAGAAAAAACTTTTACTCATTCATATAATTGGGGAATTTTTAACGAAAAGATGGGCGATAAAATATGGAGAATGGGTGTGTATGAGAACGAAAACCTTTTGGCTGTTTTTTTAATAATTAAAGTTGTCGCTAGAAGAGGAAAATATCTTTTACTTCCGATGGGGCCAATAATCAAAGAGGGTGAAAATAGCAAAGAAATAATAAAAGCTGTTCTGTTAAGATTGAAAGAGCTAGCTCAACTAGAAAAAGTTGATTTTTTAAGAATTGCTCCTATTTTAATTAAAAGCGAGGAGAATAAAAAATTGTTTTCTGACTTAGGATTTGACGAAGCTCCAATGCATGTCCATCCAGAATTAACATGGGAACTTGATCTTACCATAAGTGAAGAAGAGCTTCTTCAGAATATGAGAAAAACAACTAGATATTTGATTAGACAAGGAATGAAAAATTCTGATTTGGTTATAGAAAAAAGTACCCAAAAAGAAGATTTACAATATTTCGACGATATATATAAAATAACTGCTGAGCGTCACAATTTCACCCCTTTTTCAATGAAATATTTAGAGAATGAACTTTCTTCTTTTAAAGAAGATAATCAGGTTTTAATTTTGAATGGAAAATATCAAGGAGAGGTAATTGCTTCGGCAATGGTTATTTTTTGGTCAGGTATAGCTTTTTACCATCAAGGAGCTTCTTCTCAAAAATATCCTAAAATACCAGCCTCATATTTAATTCAATGGGAAGCGATTAAAGAAGGAAAAGCGAGAGGATGCCATACATATAATTTTTGGGGAGTTGCAAGAGATGAAGATTTGAATCAAAAAAATCATCCTTGGGCAGGACTAACACTATTCAAGAAAGGTTTTTCTGGATATGCAAAAGAATATGTAAGAACCCAAGATTATAAAATTAGTTTTAAATATTATTTAATTAGACTTTTCGAAACACTAAGAAAGGCTAAAAGAAATCTTTAATGAAAAAAAGAAAATCTCACACAACTAGAAGGAAAATAATTAGAAGGAATAAAAAGCCTTTATTGAAAAACCCTTACTTTTGGTTTTCTTTGCTATTTGTTGGTTTGTTTTTTGGACTTTCCTATTTATTAATGTTTTCTCCTTATTTTCAAGTCAAAGAAACGTCTGTTTCCGGAACACAAACTATATCAAAAGCAGAGCTTCTAAAAACTTTTAAAAATGACTCTGCTATAACTTTAGATATATTAGGAACTAGTTTAATCTCAGAAAGTCTTTTCCTTCCATCACAAGGAGATATTTCTTCTTTGCTAGAAAGTTTTCCTGCCATAGAAAATATTAATATTAAGAAAAACTTTTTTACTCAAGAAATTACATTAGAAATAAAAGAAAAAACACCAGTTGCTATTTGGTGTTCTCTTGAGAAATGTTTTTTGCTAGATAAAAATGCAACTTATATAAAAGACTTTGAGAACGAAGTCGGCTTTATTACCATACACGAATATGATGAATATGATGAGAATCTTAAGGAGTGGTCAGGAGAAAGCAAGCAAGATTTTATTATCACTCTTTTAACTATTTATAAAAACAAAAACGAGATAAAAGAATTCAATGTTTATTCTGATAGGTTCACAGGAATATATAAAGGAGTTGAATTTGTTTTCGACCCAAAAGAAGATATTGATTGGCAAATAGAAAAAATGGCTATTGTTTTGAAAAAATTAAATGATGACATTAGCGGCCTAACATATGTAGATTTAAGGTTTGGAGAACAAGTAATTATAAAATAAATGAATAACAAACTCAAAAAAATAAAGGCTATTCTGTTTGATTTAGACGGCACTCTTGTCTTAGACGAAGAAGCTCAAATGCTCGCCTTTACGAAAACTATTGAATATTTTAAACTTGGCAATCTTTCCGAAGAAGAGCAGATTAAATATTTTGCCCATAAAAATATCGCTCAGATAGAAGAAGCGGTAATCGAATTGTCTGATTTGAATATTAAAAAAGGGGAAGTTAGAAAGAAGAGAAAAGAAATCCTTGTAAAATTATTAACTAAAGATCGAACGCCCTGCACTCACTATGCCAAAGAACTAGTTTCTTTTTTAAGCACTAAATATCCTTTAGCAATCTGCTCAGCCGGAGAAAAGCAAGAAATTATGCTCAAGCTCAAGAATAATGATTTGTTGAAATATTTCAAAATAATCATCTCCGCTAATGATGTCGAAAGATTGAAACCTTTTCCAGATACTTATATTAAAGGAGCTCAAGAGCTAGGTTTTAAGACCAACGAATGTCTGGTTTTTGAAGATAGCTTGAATGGATTAAAAGCAGCTAAAGATGCTGGAGCTACTTGTTTTGTGATTCCTAATCCAAACAAAAATAGGGAAGATTACATATTAGCAGACAAAATTTTAGACTCTCTCGAAGAGGGATATAATATTTTAAAAAAAATATAAAGGCATACGTACCATGACACCACTTTTTAAAAGGGGTGTTTTTTGACTAAAAACCATTGACAAAATGACACTTTTATATTATGTTCTCAGTACAGTTCTTTGAAAAAATTTCCACAGTAATTTTATGTCTTCAAAGATATAAATTTGCTGTGGAAACATGGCAAGGAGACTATTATGTCGAAAAAGACTTATATCGGAATCATGATTTTATTCATGATGCTTGCGCTTATTTTTAGCGCAGGTTGTATCGACACTCAAGAAAACCGCTATGGTCCAATTAACATCACTTCTGATGCTGTACTCGTAGAGTACAACCAAAGCGTTAATCTTTCAGCAGAACAAAGCGAAGGGCTGGCTCTTACTTGGAGTCTGAATGATGAGCTTTTAGGAGCGTTAAATCAAACTTCAAACAATGAAGCTATTTTTACTCCTTATTCAAAAAGTGGAGTAGCCATCATTACGGTAACTGCTCCTCATAATCTTAAAAGCGAAGTCGTAATTAAGATCTTTGCTCCACCAACATTAAGTATCGAAATCCCTTCAGGATCTAGAGTAGAAATGAGTGAAGATTGTAAGTATCTTGTTTCTTATCCAAAAGATGGAAGCG
>CAZJOO010000014.1:10371-15116 GCA_964547725.1 uncultured Candidatus Saccharibacteria bacterium | reverse complement strand
GAGCTTTAGCAAAATTAGCTTTGTTAATTGACGAAGAAACCGAAACAATAATTACTCCTGCAAGTATTCCTATTATTACAATAACTACGAGTAGCTCAATTAATGTAAATGATTTATTTTTCATTAATAATATCTTAACAATTTTAAATAAAAAAGTAAATTAAGAACCAAACACTTTCAAAAACACTTCTGGGGGAACCCTTACCTTGGCACCACTCTTCAACTTATCCTTATTCTTCTTCTGATTATTAAGCAATTTATTCTTCCTAGTTACGTCTCCTCCATAAAGCGGAGCCAAAACATCTTTTCTTCTAGCAGAAAGAGTTTCTCTGGCAATAATTTTACCACCAACTTTTCCTTGAATAGCAAGATTAAATAACTGAACTGGTAAAACTTCTTTTAATTTTTTAGTTAACTTTCTTGCGTCTTCAACCGCTTTTGTTCTTGGAACAATCTTTGAAAAAGCTTCTTCTATTTCTCCATTAATTAAAATATCTAATTTAACTAAATCAGCTGGCAAGTAGCCTATTTCAATATAAGTCATGGAGGCATACCCTTGAGTTACGCTTAAAAGACTGTCGTAGAAGGTCCCAATAATCTCTCTCATAGGGACTTCGTACTCAATCATATATCTTCCTACTCCAAAGGGTTTAGAATCAATATGACGACCATCTGAAGCGTTAAATAAATCGAAAACATTTCCCAAATACTTTTCTCCAATAATAACCTTTAAATCTACCCAAGGCTCTAAAAGTTCTGAGAAATTATCTTGCCAAACACTAGGATTCATAATGTCAATCTCTTCCCCCTTACCCGTAACTCCTTTGTATTTAACTTGAGGGGCACCAATAACAAGGTCTAATCCATACTCTCTCTTCAGTCTTTCAATAGTAATTTCTGCATGTAAGTTTCCTAAAAATCCACATAAAAACCCTCTACCAAGTATTTGATATGTTTGAGGCTGGAAAAACAACGAAGAATCATTTAATTTTAATTTTTGAAGCCCTTCTTTTAAAACTTCGAATTCTGTTTGGTCTGCTGGATATAATGAAACGAAAATTTTTGGACTAGCTGGATTATATCCCCCTAGTGGTTCAACAATAGCTCCTTGTTTAGTTATCGTGTCTCCAATATGTACTTTTTCTGGGTCTTTAATTCCTGTAGCGATATATCCAATCTCTCCAGCGTTAAGCTCTGCTTTCTTTTTCATTTGTGGCTTAAAAATGCCAACGTCTTTAGCGGTACTTGAAGATCTGGAATTGATAAAATAGATTTTCTCAAAAGGCTTAATAGAACCTTCAATAACTCGAACATAGGCTACGATTCCTAAAAAAGAATCATACATTGAATCAAAGATTAAAGCTCTCAAAGGTTTCTCTGTTTCTTCTGTCGTGGAAGGAACTCTTTCAATAACTCTTTGCAAAAGCTCTTCTACGTTTTCTCCTGTTTTAGCAGAAATACCCATAACTTCCGAAGGGTCAATTTCTAAGATTTCAGCAATTTCTTTTTTCACTCCTTCTGTATCAGCTATCGGAGAATCAATTTTATTCACCGCAGGGATAATAACCAAACCTTCTTTTTTTGCTAATTCAAGATTAGAAATAGTTTGCGCCTGTACTCCTTTTGTAGCATCAACTAAAAGAATTGCTCCTGAAACAGCAGCCAAACTTCTAGAAACTTCATAGTTAAAATCAATGTGTCCAGGAGTATCAATCAAATTCAAAATATTACCCTGATATTCCATTCTTACTGGCTTCATTTTAATAGTAATCCCCTTCTCTCTTTCAAGATCCATACTATCTAAAAGCTGAGGCAAGTTCTTTCCTTTTTCAACCGTACCAGTAATTTCAAGAAGTCTATCTGCGAGAGTAGACTTACCGTGGTCAATATGACTGATGATAACAAAGTTTTTAATCATGTCCTTATCCTAACATTTTATCATCAAAAAACAAGAAGCTAGGCTTCTTGCTGTTAAATTTAAAAAAAATGTGGTGAAAATTAGTTTTTCACCACTTGATCTTATCTACAATAGTCACGTAAATGTGAACTATCGAAGACGTTTTTTAGTCGCCCTTTTTTATGGCCTGCTGAACCGCATAACCTTCAAAAAGAACCAAGAGAGCGTAAGATACTCTTTGCAGTCTCTGATCTACAACCTTTTTGTCTTCTTTATTTGAGAGACTTTCGCTCGCTTCTTCAAGACGCATCGAAAGATCTTGAACCGACTCTTTAAGCTGTGCTAAGCAACATTGGTCATAAACTTTCAACGTCCTGAAAATCTGAATTTCCCGAACCTCTCTTTCTGTTAAGCTAATAATGTCTGTCATTATCTTTCACCTTTTATAATATAACATTAATTGTCTTTTTTGTCAAGAGCAATAACAAAAATTAACGCAAGGTTTTCAAAACAACCTCTTTAATTCTCTTTGCCTCTTCTGTTTTGAAAAGAAGCGTGAAGAGATAATAGACAAAGAAAGCAATTAAAGTAACAACAGTAAACTCTAGTAAGTTCATCCAGAAGTCATTTATAGCTGGAAATACTTTAATAACTAAAAGAGTGATAAGAACCATAGGAACGGAAGATAATGATATCTTTAAAAAAGAGTCTCTCATCTTTTTAAAATCAAAATCCCCTATCTTCTTCTTTAAGAAAGAGAATAATAGAACAAAATCAAGAATTAAACTAACATTATAAGCAAAGACAAGCCCTAAAAGCAAAACTTGTTCCGAAGATTCTAAATTAAATAGATTTAAAACAAAAGAATTCAAAGCTTGGTTTTGTTTTAATAATTCTACAAAAGACAAGGAAAGAATAAAGTTAATAACTAAAAAGGCTAAAGAAATAATAGCCGGAGTTTTGGTGTCCTTAATACTAAAGTAAGCTCTTAGAATTGTTGGTTCTAAACACTGGAAAATTAAACTTAAGGCAAAGATTCCAAGACAAGCTCCAGTTATTTCTACCGCATAACCCGTAAACTGACCTGTTCCTAGAATAATATTAACTATTAAGTCACGCATAATAAAAGTCAAAATAGTAATTGGCAAGGCTAAGTATATAATCGCTTGAAAAACCTTTCGAAGTTGCAGAGAGAAATCTTCCATCCTTTTGTCCGTAATAGCTTTCGACAAATGAGGAAAAACAGCGGTAGCAAAAGCAACGCCAATAAATCCTAGAGGTAAATTCCTAAGATTGTCAGCTAAGGTAAAAAAGGAAATTGACCCTACGGCTATTGTTGAAGCAATAGCTATCACAACTAAAAGATTTACTTGGCTTGCCGCAGCGGAAATAATTCTTGGAAAAAGTAATTTAAAGAAATCCTTAACTCCTTTAAAATTAAAATCAATGATGGGACGATACTTAAATCCATACTTTAATGTAGGTAAAAACTGAATTAGAAAATGAAAAAAGGCGCCCACAACAACTCCTATAGCTGGTCCTAAATTACCTAAAGTTGGAGCTAGGAAAATAATTCCTAGGATAATACAAATATTATATAAAATAGGCGCTAAGGAATAAACAACAAATCTATCAAAATAATTAATAACTGTTGAAAATATAGATGATAATCCTAAGAAGAAAACCCCTGTAAATAATAATCTTACCAAGATAACGGTTTGTCCTATATATTCAAAAGCAAGTCCTGGAAGTAATAAAGCAACTAATTCTGGGGTAAAAATAAAAAGAAGAACAGAAAAAACAAGCAAAGCGATAACAAAAATATTAATCACTGAGTTAATAAGCTTCCAAGCTTCGTCTTTATCCTTTTTGTAGTAATCAGAAAATAAAGGAAGAAGAGAGACTAAAACTCCCCCAGCAAGCACAACACTAAAAATCAAATCAGGAATCCTAAAAGCAGCAAAATAAATATCAAGTTCAACTGAAGGTCCAAAAGTAGAAGCTAGTAATCTATCTCTAATTAAACCAAAAAACCTGCTTAGAATCATAAAAAAAGAAATCACCAAGGTGGCTTTCCCTACTGTTTTTTGCTCAGATTTTAAAAAGTTAAAAAACTTCATAAATACATCATACAATAATTTGACAAAAATGAAAATGATGTTAAGCTATTTTCAAGCAAGTTGGATGATTGCTTTGCTTTACGCAAAGAGGAAAGTCCGAACTCTTATTCTCTTTTAGAGTCTAAAATGGTAGCAGGTAACCCCTGTCGTCCGCAAGGACCGAGGTGCGAGCAGAGACGTTTTCTTTCGAAAGGAAGGAAATATCCCTAGTGGATAAGTCTAAATGGTAACATTTAGGGTGAAACGGCTAAATCCTTACCTAAGAGCAAGAACAAACCTTTAATTTATTAAAGGAAAAAGTAGTTCGCTTAAGGCTTAGAGTGATCTAAGTCTCAGATAGATGATCATCAAAACAGAATTCGGCTTATAGACTTGCTTATTTAAAAAAACTTGTGCTCGCAGCAAGTTTTTTTGTATCTATTAACACTAAAGTATAAATATATTATAATACATATAGAAGTGAGCTCATTGACAACAAACGAAACTAACAAAAAAGGGTATACAACTATCCCTATCACGACGGAAACATTAAAAATATTCCTCAATCTTAGAAAACAATCTTCTTCGAAAAATGTTGCAAAAAAAGAATTTTTTGATGGGCCTCTGGTTCACGCAAAAGAAATTTGCATTTTCAAAGATGAGATTATGATTGTTGGTCAAGAAAGTTGCTATGAAAAATTCATAGAAACTAAAAATGTACCAAGAATTACGAGAATGTTGTCTATTGG
>CAZJOO010000014.1:0-10271 GCA_964547725.1 uncultured Candidatus Saccharibacteria bacterium | reverse complement strand
AAAAATTCATAGAAACTAAAAATGTACCAAGAATTACGAGAATGTTGTCTATTGGAGATTATTGCAACCCGCTTTCAGTAGGAGTTGTTCTTATCACATCAGACAACATGATACCTTTCGCTTTAAGAATTGGAACCCATTTGAACAACCTTCTTTTTAGCTTTCCCGCTGAAGGATATTTAGATCCTATCAAAGACCTTAATGATAAAGAAAATAGAATTATTTCTTTCACCAATGCCGCTCAGCGAGAAATCAAAGAAGAGCTCAATATAGATGCCAAGGATTTAATCTCTTTTGAAGTCGGAGGAATTGTTTTTGATAGTATCGAACAACCCTACATTACTCTTTTTGTAAATTGTAGACTTACTTCCTCGGAAGTAAAAGCTCTCTTTGAAAAATCAGACAAAAATGAATTCAAAGAAATTGGCTTTATCGAAAATACAAAAGAGACGTTAGAAAAATTTCTGGAAGAACACCAAGTGACCCCTCATAATCTGGGCAAAATGGAGCTCTATAGAAATTATAAAGGATGGTAAAAACAAAACCATCCTCTTTTTTACTCCAAAAAACTTGACAAAATTATTTACTTATGCTATATTAATCTCAGCATGATGCACATTGATTTTAAAGACGGAAGCACAGTTGTATCAATCAACGGAGTGCCAGCGCCATGTGAAAACTCAAAATCAGCTTTCGATGCAAATCGAGATAAAAGAATTTGGGATGTGGCAAACGGCGCTAACAAAACCGCTGTACAGTATAGCACGATGAGTTCATCGTAAACAAAAAAGCAATTAGAATAAATTCTGATTGCCCTTTTTTTTATTTAAAGTATTTTATTAAACCTTCTTTAAATTGCTCTAAGTTTTCGTTCTTAACAGTAAAACCTGCTGCCGGAGCATGTCCTCCATAAGTTACTAAAAGCTCTTTGCAAGAAGTCATTGCTTTAACCGCATCCATTCCTTTTGGAACTCTTACCGTTCCCCTACTTAAATCACCCTTAGAGGCGTATAGGAAAACTGGTTTGTTAAACCAACCAACAAGTCTTGAAGCTACAGCCCCCAAATAATCAATCCTATACTTGTCTGAACCTTCGAAAACAATAATAGACTGACTCATTAACAAGTCTTCTTTTAAATTTTCTGTTAAAGCTTTAATTTCTGCCTGCCTTTCCTCTGTATCTTTTATCAGCATCTTGGCTGTTTCCCTAGCTTCTTCTATGTTGTTTGATTTGATAAAATCATAAGTAATCACCCTATGATCTTTCATTTTAACAGTATTAAAAACAGAAATCATTTTTCCTACAAAGTCTCTCTTAGAGCTATATGCAGGAAAAGCATCTTTTAATGCTAAAATTGCTGGCCTTTGAGTCTTGTCTAAATTAGCTAGCCCTTCATAAATCCATTTTTGATTTTCTTCTTCTTCGGGCATCATGTCTGCAATAGTTGCAAGCATAACTAGTTCAATAAAAGTATCTTTTAAATAAGAAGACATATCGTCCTTTAAAATCTCTTCCGCTAATTTAAACGCGAGTCCTGCGTTACAATATTCTTTAAAATAATAATCGTCTTCAGGATGTTTAGGATCAACAATAATATCAGCTTCTGGTATCTCTTCTAAAACCTTGTGATGATCACAAATAATAACATCGAAGCCTAGTTTTTTTGCTTCTTTGACTTCTAAAACATTAGTAATTCCGCAATCAAGAGTTATTAAAAGAGACTTTTTATCTCCTCTTTTTTTATCTAAAAAAGTTAAAGCTTTATTGTTTAGTCCATATCCTTCCTTGTTCCTATCAGGGAAAGCAACAATTATTTTAGATATTTTTTTCTTTAAAATTGAAGCTAAATTATTAATTGCTTCTTCTAGAATAACAACCGAACTTACCCCATCCATATCAGAATCACCGTAAATAAGAATTTGTTCTTCGTTTACTATCGCTTCTCTTATTCTTAAAGAAGCCTCTTCCATGTTTCTAATTTTATCTTTCATAGTATTTATTAAGAGCCTCTATTCCTGGAAGAATTTTTCCAGAAATATAATCAAGCATAGCCCCGCCACCACTTGAAATAAAAGTAAAGCCCTCTTCTTTTTTTATGTCTGAAATATAATCAACTGTCTCCCCTCCTCCGGCAACAGAATAAGCTTCTTTCTCTGCAATTGCCTCTGTAATTGCTTTTGTTCCTTTAGAAAAAACTTCGTTCTCTATTTTTCCCATAGGTCCATTCCAAATAATAGTGTTTGCTCTTTTAATAATTTCTTTGTAATAATTAATAGTTTCTGGTCCAATATCCGAAATATCTTCTCCATTTTTAATAGAATCAACGCTTCCAACTCTTGAATAACTACCTTTTGTGATAACTCCATCAACAGGAACCACTAACTTTGGGTCATCAAAGTTAATATCTTTAATAGCTTGGTAAACATCTCTGTCTTTTAATTCTTCTTGTCCATAAAGTCCTTTAAACTTAAGAACTGTATTTCCAATAACTCCTCCCAATAGAACAGCATCTGCTTTATCCAAAAAGTTTTTAATAATAGTAGTTTTGGCAATAATTTTTGCCCCTCCAATAATTGCAACAAAAGGATGTTTTACGTTGCTGTTAATCCCATCTAAAGCAGAAATTTCTTTTTCAAGCAAGAATCCAGGATATGAATCCAAATACTTAGGAATAGAAGAAATAGAAGCATGGTCTCTATGACAAACAGAGAAAGCATCTTGAACAAAGATATCGGCTAGCCTTGCCAAAGAAGCTGCGAATTCTTGATTGTTTTCCTCTTCTTCTGAATTAAATCTTAAATTCTCCAGAACCAAGATATCACCAGCGTCAAGTTCATCAATCGCTTTCTTTGCCTTGTCTCCAAGAGTCTCTTCTACAAATTTAACCTTATAGGAAGAAATTTCTTCAAGTTTTTCAGAAACTGACTTTAGGGAAAGATTAAGTTCCTTTCCCTTAGGACTTCCAAGGTGGCTAATTAAAATAATTCTTGCATTGTGCTCTTTGAGGTATTTTATTGTTTCTAAATGTGCCCTTATGCGAAAATCATCCTTTACTTCAAGGTCTTGAGTTAAAGGAACATTAAAGTCAACCCTAACTAAAACTTTTTTATTATCGACATCGATATCTCTTAAATTCTTCATAATTTTTATTTAAAATTTAACGTGTTCTCCTGGCTCAATCTTTCCTTTTTCAGAACCGTTTTCTTTTTCTTTTTTAATTCCTAAAATAATATTTTTTAAATCAAATAAATTCTTGTTCTCCTTTCTTGCTTCTGGTTTGAAATCTTTAGCAATTTCTTTTAAACTAATACCAGTAGTAGAAGGCGCTGGAATAGTTTTTTCAACAGGGGTTTCCCTATTCTTCAAACAAGTTTTACAAAATATTTGTCTTTTATTGTCTGGTTCAAATGGTATTTTAATCAACTTGTGGCAGACGCTACATTCAGCATCGAAAAGTTCTTTAGACTCCTTTTTACTCTTCTTTGCATCATTCCTTTCTAAAATGCTCTTAGCGATAAACTCATCTACAGAAGTCTTATCCCTTCCATATTTTTCTCTAGAAAGATTAACGATTCTTTCCGCAAAATTATCTCCTGGCAATACCCTAGGAGGTAAAGTAATCGCTGAAAATGGTCTTGAGGTGACGCCATTAATCATCAGCCTAACGTAAATCTGCTGTCTGGCTAAATTAACCAAATCTTCTTCTGTAAATTCTGGAGAAAACTCCTTTCTTAAAAATTCTGCATCCTCAGAACCAATTCTAAACAAAATCATTGTTCCCACGTTACCAAAAACTGCCCCTCTCACGGTTTCGTCCATTTGTTCTATATATTGATGAGCTAAAGTTAAAGATAGTTTATACTTTCTAGCCTCTGACAAAATAGTAGCGAAAGATTCTGTGGCAAAGTTTTGGAACTCATCTACATAAAGATAGAAAGGGCTTCTTTCCTCTTCTTTAATATCAACTCTAGACATTGCTGCGAGTTGAATTTTGGTAATTAAAAGTGCTCCTAATAGCTTGCTCGCATCTTCTCCAATCTTTCCTTTTGAAAGGTTAATAATTAAAATCTTTTTGTTATCTATAATATCTCTAACGTCAATAGTGGAATTAACTTGTCCAATAATATTTCTAATAAGAGGGGTAGAGATAAATTGACCAATCTTGTTTTGAATAGCAGCAGTAGCTTCTATCTCATACTTCTGACTATACTTTGAAAATTCTTGAGTCCAAAAAGCTTTAATTACTGGGTCTTTAATTTGTTCAACTATTTCCTCTCTCCAAACAGAATCTGATAACAATCTATTAATTCCAAGCAAAGTAGAACCTTCTATTTCAAGCAAAGAAAGAATGGTATTATTTAAAATATATTCCATTCTTGCAGACCAAACATCTGGCCAAATTTTCTTAAAAACTCCCATCAAACCAGAAGCAATAAGGTGTCTTTGGTCTTCAGAGACACTTTCCATAATATTAAAAGCAATCGGATGACTAACGTCTCCTGGGTTAAAATAAATAACATCTTTCATTCTTTCTTCGGGAATAAAGTTTAAAATCTCTTCCGCTGCATCTCCGTGAGGATCAACGAAACCAACCCCATCTCCATTTAAGATGTCTTGAATAATCATATTCTTTAGAAGCTCTGTCTTTCCCATTCCCGTCTTACCGATAATGTACATGTGGCGAAGTCTGTCGTCTGTTTTTATCCCAAACCTCTTTTTTTCTCCTCTAAAATTTGTTTCACCAAAAAAGGTGATTTTTTCTTTGTTCATAATGTTTTATTCCTCAATTGGTAATGTTGCTGGTGGTGGAGCCTTCTTCATTTCAAGTCTTTCAAACTGAGCAGTAGGAGCAACCGCAAATCCTGGGAAGTGAAACAAGGTAGCCATTTCTTCTGTGTTTAAAAAAACTGTTCCTCCAGAAAAAGGAGTAAAAGGATAATCTCTTCTAATGTATCTTAAAAATAAGTCTCTTTTTCTTAAATAAAGCCTTCTCTCTTGCATAATATCAGGAGCTTGAATTTTGGTGATAGTTCTTTTCCAGGGAATCAAACCATTTAAATTTTTTGTCACGAATTGATTCATATAAGATGGCCCTATAGCCTTACTTGCTCCATGGAAAGATTCTCTTTTCCCTAAATACATAAACCTAACCGAACATTGAAACCCAAGCTTAGAAATCTTTTCTTCTATGGCAGAAACAACCTCTCTCTCACCAGTAGTTAAGAACATTTCTGGAGGTAATAAATTATCTACCTTAGCCTCTTCTCCAAAGTTTCCTGTAAAAACATCAACAAAACTTTGAAATAGGTTCTTTTCTTTTTGGGCGCCAGGACGCTTACTTAACTCATTAACTAATACCTTTCCTCTCTTAACATAATCATTTTCATCGTCTCCAACAGAAGAGGCTAAAATCTGAAACCAAAGTTGCTCTCCTTTACCAACCTTAGTAAAAGCTTCTATTAAATCAGTAATTGGATCCATTCTCTTTTCTTCAAACGCAGCATCTGTCTTTTGTTCAAAAAACTTATCGTAAGTTTTAATTGGATAAACATCGCTCTTTGTAGGCATAAAGTTACATCCCCATAAATCCCAATCCTTATTTGGCAAATCCTGAGGAATCTGACGAGTATAATCAGGAACTTCTGTAAATTCTACGTCAACATATTGAGAATTAATAGCTGCTTCAATTACTTTTCTGATTCCTCTTGGAACTCTAATATAAAAATGAGGAATTCCTTCAAGGCTAACAATCTCTAAAGAAAAACTTAAAAGAAACTTTCCTTCGAAATATTTTTCTTTCATATTTGGTGGGTCATACATCGCCCCCCAAATAACAGAAAAAACATCTTCCATTGTTTTCATAGGCTTTAAAATTTCTCTTGGAAACTTTATCTCTAAAAGAACATTATTCACGTTCTGTTTTGCCCATTGTGTACATTTCCAATTAAGATAAGAGAAATGAAGAAAATTCTGAGCATAATAAATTAAAAAAAGCCACCATATTGATGAAAATACGGCCCATCCAAATTCTAGAAAGGGAAGGATTAAATACCACGTTTCAATTAAGAATTTTTGCATGTTTTAACTTTCTCGGATTTTGTATCTTCCAGAATCATCCTTAGCAAACATTTGTTTATTTTGGAGATTTAATAAAATAGTAGATTCTCTCACAATTCTTTTTTCCGAGACTAAACTAATTACCTGTTCTTTAGTTAAAGGATCTTTTGTATTTTTTAGTATTTCTAAAATTACATCCTTTACCTGCCCTCCATTATACCCCCATTCCTTGAGCGCGTAAATACCCCTTCCAATAAGAACGAAATTATTGTTTCTTATTAGCTCGTTGTGAATTGTTTGTGGGTGAAGTTTCTTAGTGCTAACAGATGTTGCCACTAATTCACCATTCAAACTATCGATATTTTTTGAAATCTCTTTATAGTGAAGTGGATTTTTATTTTGCTTTAAAATAAAATAAATCTTGTCTTTTACTGTTTTTGGATTAACCTCTGGCCAATCAACAAGTCCATATTTTTTCTTATCAATAGTTCTATCAATCTTTTTAGAGATTTGGATAATTGATTCTAGAATAGAAACACCTTCCTTAAACTCAATACTTTCTGCTATCTTGCTAACAGTTATTGGCGTCTTCTTCTCTCTTAAAACTTTTACAATGTTTTGATTAATTTCTTTAGCTGAAACTACCTTATTCTTATCTAATGTCCATAAAGCGTGAAAGTTGTTATCTTCTTTTAACCTCTCGCATTTATCTGTTAAATGAAGAAGGAAAACAATATAATTTTTCTGATTTTCTTCTCCTAAAATATCTAAAAACAAATCCTCTCTTTTAAGTCCTCCACTTTTTTCAAGTTCAGCATTAAAAAAGCTTTGAATTTTATCAAATTCTTTTTTTGTTTTAAATTTATTTAGATTCTTTTTGATTTTTTTAATCCCATCTGATTCAATCTGCCTTACTCTTTCTCTGGTAATTTTGTAATCATTTCCAATCTTTTCTAGTGTTTCCACCCTTTTCTTTCCGAAAGCAAACCTTCTTGAAATTATTATTTTTGATCTATCAGATAAGACACTTAAAAAATCCTCTGTGACTTTTTTGTAATCAAATTTCATAGCTTACTTATAACATACTTTAAGTTGGCTGTCAATTATTCACACATCGAGATTACCCATTGACAGAAATAATCTATTATTATATAATATAGAAAGGACATTACCAATGACACGTACACTTATATTAGCCTGCGGACTTAGTGGAAAACCTTCAATGACTGAGGCAATTAGACATTACATAGAAGTAAATCGTGGAATATCAGTCGTAGACCCTCTCTTTAGAGAAAGGGACAGCTTGTCTACCAAATTATTTCATTTGCCAAAAGAAACTCTCGCTAAGATTATTGAAGAAACTGGAAAGCATTTACACAGTTCGGAAAGTTCTATATTGGGATGGAGCTTTGGAGGATTAGCAATGATTCTGCAAACACAATGCACCCCGATAGAAAAAGCAATCTTTGTTTCTCCTCTTATTGGTGGAGACACAATGGTCCTTTCCTTAATTAAAAGAATTCTTATCCAATTCTTCCCGGCTCTGAATGAAGCACACTCTCAAAAAACTCAAGACAAAGTCTTTGAGAAATTAAAAGTGTGGAAAGAAAAAGGCATCGAAATCGTTTTCGTTTTACCAAGAAACGGAGAATACACAGGTGACAACAAAGTTGTTTACTCACCAGAAGTCATTTGCAAAATGAAAAAAGTGGGTACCGTAATCTTCATTGAAGGCATTCGGAAACACGAAGAAATGCTCCAGAATAAAAACTTTCTGGATCTCATTAAAGAGGTAATAGGTTTTTAAACAATCTAACCTCTTCTTTTTTTAAACTAAAAAGCCCCCATATAAAGGAGGCTCTTTCTTTTGTTACGCTTTTTTTTGCTTTCTTGAAACCCAAGCAACAAGCAAAGGAGAGGATAGGAAAATAGATGAAAACGTTCCAACAAGAATACCAACAGAAGCTATTAAAGCAAAATATTCAATACCTCCTTCTCCGATAAAGAAGTAGTAAAGAGCGATTAAAACAAATAAGGTAGAAATTGATGTATTCAAACATCTTACAATAACTTGATTTAGACTCTTGTTAACTGTCTCTGCGTAATTATCTCTAGGGAATAAGTGAAGATTCTCTCTAATTCTATCAAAAATAACAATGTTGTTGTTCACTGAATATCCAATAACCGCCAATATCGCTGTTACAATCGGTATAGTGAACTCTACGCTATAAAACTTACCTAAATAAGCAAGAATACCAAGTGGTAATAGAACATCGTTAAAAAGCATTAAGGTAGAAATAATACCATACTGAAATGGAGCAATTGGTCCAGTAACATTCTTAAAAGCAAAAGCAATATATAAAAGCATAGCGAGTAAGGCAACAATAGCTACGATAAGTGTTTTGTTTGTTAATTCAGAACCAATAACAGGACTAATTGTTTCAAATTGAGAGTCAGAAATTACGCTGCCATCAACTTGTAATTGAGTCATGATTTCATCATACACATTAGCCGCAATATCTTTCTCTTTTATTTTTAAAAGAATTCCCTTATCTCCAAAGCTTTGAATTTCATAACTTTCGAGAGTTAATTGTTGTTTGATTGCTTCTATTGAAGG
Organism: uncultured Candidatus Saccharibacteria bacterium; assembly: GCA_964547725.1. Classification (GTDB taxonomy): domain Bacteria; phylum Patescibacteriota; class Minisyncoccia; order Minisyncoccales; family Minisyncoccaceae; genus JAAZMU01. The sequence continues at coordinate 1,596 of CAZJOO010000014.1, read as the reverse complement.
AGCTTCACTTTCGTATTCTATTTTAATAGAAGAACCTCCCTTAAAATCCATTCCTAGATTTAAACCAAAGTAAGTTAAAGAAAAGATACTAGCCAAACAGCAAATAATAGCAATACTGAAATAGATTTTAGAATATTTAATAAAGTTTATCATATTTTTATGCCCAAATTCCTTTAATTTTAGTTAAAAATCCTCTAGCAAAGAATAATAAGAAGACTCTTGTTGCTACAATGGCAGAGAACATACTAACTAAAATACCAATAATTAATGTAAAGGCAAATGCTTTCACAAAACTTGTTCCAAGTAAATATAGAACAAGAGCAATAATTAAAGTAGTAATGTTTCCGTCCCTAATAGCAGGCCAAGCTCTTAATGTTCCTCTTTCAATAGCAGAGGATATATCACTTCCATTTTTAAGTTCTTCTTTCATTCTTGAGAAAATTAAAATATTTGCATCAACAGCCATACCAACAGACAAAATAACACCTCCTAAACCAGCAAGAGTTAATGTTGCTCCAGTAAGTTTAATAATTGAGAATAGTAATAAGATGTATAGAATAAGAGTAGCTGAAGCTAAAAGTCCTGGAAGTCTGTAAAATAAGATTAAGAAAATAATAATCGCTATAAACCCTAGAGCTCCTGCCTTAACCGCATTATCAAGAGAAATCTGTCCTAGTGTTGGTCCAATCTTTTGTTGAACGATTGGATTAGATAATGGAACTGGAAGAGCTCCTTGATTTAATCTTTGAACAATTGTTCTAGCCTCTTCTAAATCAGAGTCTCCTTGAATAATCGCCTTTCCTCCAGAAATCTTTTCATCAACTCTAGGAGCGTAAAAATCTCCAATAATTGGTTGTCCGTCTAAATAAATAGCTAAAGTCTTTCCAACGTTTCTTTCAGTAATGTCTTCAAATAACTTTGCTCCCTCAGAATCAAACTCAAGCTCAATAATTGGCTGCATTGTAGTTTGGTCAAAAGACAAAACTGCTTTCTTTAAATATTTTCCAGTCAATTCTGTTTCCCGGTAAGGGTTTTGAAAAGCTACCTCCCATCCCTCTATGGTTTGTATTTCTTCTAAAGTCTTTCCTTCAATCTGTGTCCACATATCAGAAATAGCTTTTATCTCCTCTTCACTTCTTTCTTCTAAAAATTGAAGCAAAGGTGTTTCTCCAATCCAAGCAATAGCATCATCAATGCTTTCTACTCCTGGAAGCTCAACCACGATTCTGTCGTCTCCTGATATTTGTACAATTGGCTCAGTTACTCCATAAATGTTAACTCTTCTCTCAATAACGTCTCTAAGTCCATTCATAGCATCTTCTTTTTCGCTAGAATTAACCTGACTTAAATCAGCTTCATACTCTAAGTGAACTCCTCCTTTAAGATCAAGTCCTAAATTAAAACCTTCCTCGCTCATTTTAGGAATTTGCCAGCCTGTTTTTTGATTGATAAAATCAATCCCTTGATTTGTTGTGTTTGGAAAAAGATAAGCGCCTGCTGTTAGCATTAGCAATATCAATAAACTAAAATAGAAATTTAACAATTTGTTTGTCATATAGTTGAAATATAGAGTGAAATTAGGTTTTTGTCAAATTA
>CAZJOO010000013.1:0-15242 GCA_964547725.1 uncultured Candidatus Saccharibacteria bacterium | reverse complement strand
GATAAACAATAACAAAAAAAGAAAGCTTATTCAACTTCCTTTTACTTTTGAGCTAGACTATTTAATCTTTGATCGTATTCTTCTTTTGAGATGCTTCCGCTCGCTAAAAGAGAATTAAGTCCAGCGATATATTTTTGCTTGATTTGAGAAGAGCCCAAGGCTTCAGTATACATTTTAATTTCGTCTACAGATCCTTTAAAATTAGTATTTGCCAGCAAAAGACTTCCTGAAGGAATATTCCCCACGGTCGAACATTCCGAAAAAGAGTTATTGCCATTATCTAAAACCCCGTCTATATATATGTCTGGAGAAACACTATTCCTATCAAAAACGCCCACGATGTAATGCCATTTATCATCATTAACTTTTTTAACAGAATATCTATAGCAAGAATTTCTAATGTAAAAAAGAGCTTTATTTGTTGTAGCGTGAGAAATATCAAGCTTCCCTTGCCAATTGGTAATTCCTGACACAGATAAATAAATAACCGACTGAGCACTCTCGCTAGTTTTCCCCCAAAAATCCCAAGTAAAATTATTACTTCCTATTGCAGGATAATTATTTATTGAATCTATGTATTGCGCTGTATCAAATTTTAAACAAGTCCCAGAAATACAATTATTTTTACTCATCCAACCATAAGTATGACTGTCTCCATAACCAGCTGTTGTATTAACATCAAAACCAACAAGAGAGCCTGTAAAACTTACGCTCCATGAATCTTTTGTTGTATTTCCCAAACCTTCATCAAACTTAAATTCAGATATCAAATTAAGCATTAATTTGTTTTTAATACTTTCAGAAAAAACCTGTGATTTAGCAATATTAGCTTTTTCTATTGAAGACGAAGTAGAAACAATAATTACTCCAGCTAAAATACCGATAATAACGATAACTACTAGAAGTTCAATTAATGTAAATGACTTATTTTTCATAACCTTGGAAATAAAATTTCTTTATTTATTGAATTCATTCTACCTTTTTCTCCCAAAAAAGACAATATTTTTTCTGATGTCTCTGGAAGTAAAGGATTAAGCATTTCTGCAATACTTCTAATTCCGTAAATTAATTTAGAAAATATTTCTACCAATTCTTTTTCATCGGTAATCGTCCAAGGTTTTGTTTCTTCAATATATTTATCTAAAACTCTCATTAATTCCCAGATAATATTAATTGCTTCATTAAATTCAAAATCATCTAAAAGGCTATCGCATTTTAAAATAGATTCATCAACTTCCTTTTTAAATTCCTCTGAAACTTTTATCTCTTCTCCAATTAAGTTTTTCTTTTCTACTAGTGTTAAAACTCTAGAAACTAAATTTCCTAATCCAGAAGACAAATCGGAATTATACTTATTCTCAAATTTTTCATATGAGAAATCTCCATCTCCTGTTGATTTGAATTCACTTAAAAGAAAGTATCTTACTGGATCAATCCCGTATTTAGAAAACAGTTCAAATGGATCAATTACATTTCCAAGACTCTTGCTCATCTTCTGATTATTAACAGTGATAAAGCCATGAGTTAATATTTTGTCTGGTAATTTTAAATCAGCAGATAGAAGCATTGCTATCCAATAGATGGCGTGAAATCTTAAAATATCTTTTCCGATGATATGAGTAATCTCTCCTTTTGTCCAAAACTCTTCAAAATTATTTTCATCATTTGCATAACCTAAAGCTGAAATATAACTAGAAAGAGCATCGAACCAAACCCACATTTTTTGAGTATCGTCTCCTGGTGTATCAATTCCCCAACCCTTCGCTCTTTCGTTTGATCTTGAAATACAAAAATCCTGAAGTCCTGATTTGATAAAACTTAGAACTTCATTCTTTCTTGTTTCTGGAATAATTTTAACAGCACCATTTTCAATTATTTCTTCTAATTGTTTTTGATAATTAGTTAATTTAAAAAAGAAATTTTCTTCTTCAACTACTTCTAATTTTGTTTTGTGAATAGGACAACATCCGTCTTCCAAATCTTCTTCTTTGTAATACTCCTCGCATCCAACACAATAAAGACCTTTGTAGATTTTTTTGTAAATATCTTTTTCACAAGCTTTCCATAATTTCTGTGCTCCTAAAAAATGTCTTTCTTGTGTTGTTCTAATAAAATCATCGTAAGATAAATTCAAAGCTTCTTTCATGCTTTGAAACTTTGAAGAATTTCTATCAACTAAATCTAAAACGGAAATTCCTTCTTTTTCCGCAGACCTAACATTTTTCAAACTGTTTTCGTCTGTCCCCATTAAAAAAAATACATTGTTTTTTCTCCTTAAATGCCTTGAATAAACATCTGCATATATTTTTTCAAGAGCGTGTCCTAAATGAGGAGAACCATTAACATAATCAATAGCAGCTGTAATATATTTATTGTTCATATTTTTATCTTTTAATAATTAAAACAAATTCACCTTTTTCTTCTATTTTTATTTCACTAATTTTTCCGTAATATATTGTTTCAAATTTCTTAGTTAGCTCTCTTCCGATAACACATTCAAAGTCTTCTAGCTCTTTCAATTCAGAAAGGGTTTTTTTAATCCTATGAGTTGATTCGTAAAGAACAACTGGGTGTTTGGAATTTAAAACTTCTTCAAAAAACTTTTTTCTTTTTCTTTTAGCTGGAGGAAATCCCATGAAAGTAAATTTATCCATAGGAATATCAGCAACACTTGCAAGTGTGGTTATTGCAGAAACTCCAGGTATAGGAATAATTTCTACTTGCTCTCTAAAATGACTCACTAGCCTAAAACCAGGGTCAGAGATATTTGGAGTACCAGCGTCAGAAACAAAAGCTACTTCCTTATTCTTAATCAACCCTTCAACTTCCCTAAATTTAGCTTCGTCTGCATGTTCATCGAAACGAATAATTTCTTTTTTAATATCAAAAGCCTCTAGTAACTTTCTAGTCACCCTTGTGTCTTCTGCTAAAACAACATCAACTTTTTCTAAAGTTTCTTTTGCTCTGATAGTAATATCTTTTAAGTTTCCAATTGGCGTTCCGATTATATAAAGCATTTAATTTAAACTCCTTACTTTTTCTTTTTTCTTCTCAAAATATTTTTGAATAAAATCATATATTATTCCAGCAACTGGGATAATGAAGATGGCCCCAAGAAGACCTCCAACCTTTGCTCCAATAAGAACTGATAATAAAACTAAAACTGTGGGTATGCCTAATATTTTTTTAGTTAAAACTGGGATAAGTATATTGCTTTCAATTTGTTGAATAAGAATTGAAAATATAACTACGATTAAAACCTTAGTCCAAGAATCAATTGCAGCAAAAAAGACAATAAGAAGACAGGAAAGAACTGGTCCAACAATAGGAACAATGTTTAAAACTCCAGCAATAATTGAAAGAAATATTGAATACTTAATGCCTATAATCGACAAGAAAATAAAAGTAGTTATTGTTATAAAAACACAAGCTAATAATTTTGCATTAAAATAACCGACAACTTGTTTTTTACTCTCTTCTAGGGTTGATAAAACTTTTTCCTCAGTCACTTTTTGAATAGTAAATATTCTTACAAAATTAGCCGGGAATTGTTTTTCAATTGAAAGAAAAATAGCTAAAGTAAAAATAGTAAAAAAAGCAAACAATTGTCCCATTATACTTCCTGCAAAAGAAACTGTATTTTTAACTATACCTGTTATTTGTTCTTGGAAAGTAGAAATTAAATTTCCAATGTCGGGAATATTAAAACCATATTCTCCTAATAATTCTATAAACCTATATACATAAACATAGAAATTATTAGCAAGAGAAGAAATCTCTGTGATTAGTGGAGGAAAAATACTTACAAAAAATAAAACTACTAGAATCATAAAGATTCCATAAATTCCTACTGCCGAAATTGCTCTAGAAACTTTTTTCTTTTCAAAAAAATCTATCAAAGGGTTGAAGAGGAAAGAGATAACAAGGGCAAGAAAAACCCAAAGAATTATTTCACTGAAATAAAATAAACAATAGATGAATAGGGCAAAAGCAAAAACCCTTACAACAGATTTCCACGAGATATCAATTATTATTTTTTTTTGTTCCATAATTTAATAATATTTTTTTAAATTTATCTTCTTCCTTAAAAGGACCAATTATAGCTAAATTTAATCTGCTTGAAATGAAAACATCTTTTGCCACTCTTCGAATATCTTCAACTGTAACCGCGTCAATCTGTTTAAATAAATCATCTAACTTTTCTACTTTTCCTTTTAACGCCTCTTGAATTGCATAGAACTGAGCTTTGGCATTTGAGTTCTCGAGAGAAATCAAAGTCTTTCCTTTCAAATAATTCTTTGCTTTTTGAAGTTCTTTTTCGGAAACCTTCTTAAAAGTCAATTTTTCATATTCTTTAAGCATGGAAGAAATTCCTTGATATACTTTTTTATTATCAAGTCCGGAGAAAGTTACAAAACTTCCAGTATCTGTATCAGCATCATTGTAAGTTCTAACATCATAAGCAAGTCCTTGTTTCTCTCTTACCTCTGTAAACATTCTTGAAGACATCGGCCCTCCAAGTAAATTAGATAAAACTTCTAAAATAATCCTATCCTTATGCAAAATACCATAGCCCGTAAAACCAAGAGCAACCTGAGCTTGGTCAGTACTTTTTTTATACAATAAAACCTTTGGTTCTTTTTGTTTTAAAATAACAGGATCTTTATTCTTTGCCTCTCCCTTAGGAATATTCTTGAAAGCTTTTTCTATTTTAAGAACAACTTCTTCTTCGTTAATCTTTCCAGCCACACAAACAATAGTGTTTGAAGCAACGTACTGAGACTTCATATAATCAAATATTTGTTTTCGAGTAATGGTGGCAATTGTTTTTTTAGTTCCAATAATATCTCTTCCGGCTGGTTGGTCTCCATATAAAACTGCTTTCCATATTTCAGGGATATATCTCATCGGACTATCTAAATACATATTAAATTCTTCTTTAATAGCTCCCCTTTCTTTTTCCACTTCTTTTGCAGGAATAGTTGAGTTTAAATAAATATCAGAAACCCAATCAATTGCAAAATCAAGATAACGAAAATCAACTTTTGCCCAATAGCCAGTAATCTCATCTCCCGTAAAAGCATTATTTATTCCTCCTATAGCATCAAGTGGCTCAATAACAGCTTTTGCTGTTTTTCGAGTACTTGTTCCTTTAAACATCATGTGTTCTAGAAAATGAGATATTCCAGAAATGTCTTTACTCTCATATTTAGACCCAGTTTTTGCAAGAACAAGAACTGTTGTTGTTTGCGTGTCTTTCTGAGGAGCAGTAATAACTGTTAGTCCTGATTTTAAAATTACCTTTTTAAACATTTTTGTTAAAATATTCAACCAAGTTTTCTATAGAAATTCTTTCTTGTTCCATGGTGTCTCTGTTTCTAACAGTAACCGCTTCGTCGTTTAAAGTATCGAAGTCTATAGTAATACAGTATGGAGTTCCTATTTCGTCCTGTCTTCGATATCTTTTTCCAATTGTTCCTGTTTCGTCATATTCTCCAGAAAAAGAATTAGATAACAATGCAAACACTTCTTTCGCCTTTGAAGTTATTTCTTCTTTGTTTTTTACAAGAGGCAAAACCGCAAATTTCATTGGCGATATTTTTGAATTCAATTTAAGAACGGTTTCTGTCGAATCAGAATCTCCGGACCTTCCTTTTTCAAATTCTTGATAGGCATCACAAATCAAAGCAAGCAATAATCTATCTACTCCGATTGAAGGTTCGATAACATATGGAATATATTTTTCAGAAGTAGCCTCGTTAAAATATTTTAATTCTTGTCCAGAAAACTTTTCGTGCTGAGTTAAATCATAATCACCCCTGCTTGCTATTCCTTCTATTTCAGACCAACCAATTGAAGGAAAATTATACTCTATATCAGAACAAGCAATAGCATAATGAGCTAAGTCTTCTTTTGCTGCTGGACTAATTCTTAAATTCTCTTTTTTAATTCCTAGAACTTCTGTTAAGAATCTCATGCTTTCATTTATCCAGTATTGATACCATTCCTCCTCCTCTCCTGGCTTAATAAAAAACTCCATTTCCATTTGTTCAAACTCTCTAGTCCTAAAAATAAAATTACCGGGAGTGATTTCATTCCTAAAAGCTTTACCGATTTGAGCAATTCCAAAAGGCGTTTTTAGTCTTTGTGTGTCTAAAACATTTTTAAAGTTAATAAAAATAGATTGAGCTGTTTCTGGTCTTAAGTATGCAGTTGAAGAATCATCTACTACTGGACCAATAAAAGTTTTAAGCATTAAGTTAAACTCTCTTACATCCATAAGCTCTCCTCCACACTCAGGACATTTAATTCCTGTTAGTTCTGTTGCACCAGCCGCCTCCATTAAGTGGTCTGCTCTAAATCTCTTGTGACATTTCTTACATTCTGTTAATGGATCACTAAAATTATTAAGATGCCCAGAGGCTTCCCAAACTTTAGGATTAGAAATAATGGCACTGTCCAAACCAACAACATTCGGCCTAGAATTAACCATAAACTTCCAATAACTTTCTTTAATATTTCTTTTCATCTGGACTCCTAGTGGGCCATAATCATAAAAGCCTCCCAAGCCTCCATAAATTTCTGAGGATTGAAATATAAAACCCTTTCTTTTACAAAACGATACAATTTTTTCCATACCTTGATGTTAGCAAAAAAAGGGGTTTTAGTAAATAAAAAAAGAGCTATTCAAAGCTCTTTTTTTTAACCCTTTAAGTTTTATTTATTCTGCGATGTTTCCTCCGACAATTTCTCCCTTTAGTTCCTCGGTTTTATATTCAACTTTTGTTTGAGTCCACTCATCTTTTCCTCCAATATATGCTGATGGAATTAAAAGTATTCCTCCGGGAGTAGCCATTTGAGGCGAAACCATTATTTGAAAAGATACTTTAACTGAATCTTTTGTATATCCTGAACCAGCAGGAATACTACCCACTTCCCAAACAATTTCACTTGTGTCTTCATTGAAAGTAAGTCCATTTTCTTCAAAATCGTCACCTTTAATTAAAGTACCGTTCTCGGGAATAATTGCTCTCATTGTTACTTCTCCCACATCGTTAAAACTACTCAAAGCCTCCCAAACAACCGTTACTTTAGAAGCTCTATTGATTTGAAGGGGGTAAGGTCCTGATGTTGCTGTTACGTCTACATGCTGCCAAGCAACTAAATCTGTTTGTACTTTTGTAGTAAACTCTTCTTTAACCCCTCCAACACTAACAATATTTTTTACCTTTTGACTTGCTTGAGATAGAATGCTTTGATTTAAATCAGTTTTTAAATCTATCCAGAACTCTATTACTCCTACCTGGTCTACTCCCAAAAACTCTAAATCTGGGAAAGACTTACTTTCAAATAAAAGAGAATTGTCTCCCACGGTATATTTAGCAGAAGGAGCGCTGACAGTACTTAGGTCAAAAAGATTTCCATCAAGTTTAGAAACTAAAATTAAATCTTCCAGAGGTTCTTCTCCAATGTTTCTAAAAGAAACTTCGAAATGTAAACTATCTCCTTTTTTAGCAATATAGTCATAGGAATTATTAACCTTTTGAGTTACGTATAAGCTTGGAGAAACTACCTGAAGCCATTCTGTTATTTCTTTTAAAACAACGAATTCATTATTGTCCCAAATACCTAGCTTAACAGTAAAAGCTGACTGCGTATCGCTTGTAGTCATTCCAGAAATATCAATCTTCCCGCTTTCATATTTATTTAAACTAGAAATATCCCATTGCTTTTCATCAAGTGCCTTAGGATTAGAGTATAAAAATGCAAAGTCCTCTGGATAATCAATAATAATTGATAAGTCTTCTAAAGAGTAATCAACTTCTGAAGCATAGTTTATGCTAAAAGAAAAAGCCTTATCAATACTAGTTACCTTAGAAGGAAGATTAAAATCTAAATTAATAGGCACTGTTTTTATTGTAGTTAAAAACTCAGTGCTTGTTTCATTTCTTACGTTCAAATCTTTTGGTTTAAAACTTAGAGTAGCTTTTGCAATTTTTAAACTACCCTCCTTTCCAAGCAACCTTGCGTCAAAAGAAAACGTTCGCTCTTCTCCTGGATAAATACTTCCTCCAATCTTTTCTGAATTATATAATAAGATGTCTTCATTTTTTGTAATTGCCCCACTTGGATATTCAAAAATTAATTCTGGTTCCTCTAACCTAACATTACCGTTATTTTTAAACCTAACAACATATTCTATACTCTCTCCCACAGCAACCTCACTAGGTCCTAATATTTCAAGTTTTAAAACTTCCTTAGAATATGAAGTGCTTTGCCACCAATAGATGCCTAAAGCAAAGACAAAAATAGAAATTAAAATAATCTTGATAAGGTTTTTGGTTTTCATTTTATTATATTTTTTTAATACCAATTAAAAATGATATTTCGTAAACTTTTAATTCTTTTTTAGATTCTAAATCATCGTCCTGAATATATCCATCAGCTAACACTTCCTCAAGTATCATATCTTTCGCTTTTTCGCTTAAGCTTCCTCCTTCACATTTTACCAAAATTCTGTCATTTTTACTATATCTCAAATCCTTTCTCATTTGTTGAATGTTTCTGATAAGTTCCCTGACAACTCCTTCTTCTTTAAGCTCTTCTGTTAATTCAAAATCAAGAGAAACCTCTGCTTCTATTTTATCATCAACAAAAATCTCTTTAACATTAATTTCATCCTTAATAATATCAATCAATTCTTCATTGATTTGTTTTTTAATTGTCGCAGATTTCAATGGTTGTCTCACTTTAATTCCTTTTTCTGTTCTTTCATTCAAAGCAAGATTAACAATCTCTCGGGCGTTAGCCATCTCCTCCTCTAAAGTAACATTCAGCATCTCTTCTTTTACTTTAGGGAAATCGCATAAATGAACACTTTCTAAGTCTCCTTCTGTTTTTAATTCTTGGTATAGTTTTTCAGAAGTAAACGGAATGAAAGGGGCCATAATCTTTGTTGATTCCCTAAGAATAAACTTTAAAGTTGTTGCCGCCTCATTAAATTCTAAATCTGATTCTGGCTTTTGGAACCTTCTTCTAGATCTTCTAATATACCAATTAGAGAAGTCTTCTATAAAATCAGTAAATAATCTTACGGCTTTAGTAAGTTCATATTCGTCCATATACTTCACGATTTCTTTATTGAATGTAGCAAATCTAGATAAAATCCATTTATCTAAAACATTATTCGAAACAACTTCCGTTACGTCTTTTTTGTAAGTATTGTAAAAAGTAAAACAATTTTCAAAACTTAAAATTATTTTCCTCCAGACTTCTTTAACTCTATCTTCCGAGAAACGATAATCATCTCCAATGTTAGTTGAAGAAAGTAAGAAATATCTCAAAGCATCTGCTCCATATTTTTCAAATATTTCAGAAACATCAGGATAATTTTTAAGTCTTTTACTTAATTTCTTTCCATTCTTATCTAGAACAAGACCATTTGTAATAACATTCTCAAACGCTGGATGATCTTTTCCAAGTCCAATATCTTTTACCGTCAAAGCTGTAGCAATTACGTGTAAAGTATAAAACCAACCTCTTGTTTGGTCCAATCCTTCGGTAATAAAATTAGCAGGGAAAGTTTTTTCAACAAGCTCTTTATTTTCAAATGGATAATGCCACTCAGCATAAGGCATTGAACCAGATTCAAACCAACAATCAAAAACCTCTGGAGTTCTTTTCATTTGTCCTCCACATTCACACTTAAGATAAACATTATCTATTGCTGGTTTATGTAAATCTGTTAAATCTCCTTCTGTTTTTAATTTTTCTAATTCTTCGATACTCCCAACACAAATCATTTTTCCACAATCTTCACATTTCCATATTGGAATCGGAGCTCCCCAAAATCTGTTTCTTGAAAAATCCCAATCTCTTGCGCCTTCAAGCCATTTTCCAAATCTTCCGTCTTTCACGTGTGAAGGAACCCAATGAATTTTTTTATTGTTTTCAATTAATTGCTCCTTTATTTTAGTTACCATTAAGTAATAACTCTCCTTTGCATAATATATTAATGGAGAATCACATCTCCAACAAAATGGATATGTATGGTCTACTAATTCTTCTTTGTATAAAACGTCTCTTTCTTTCAAATCTTTAATAATCTCTTTGTTCGCTTCAAAAACATTTTTACCTTTATAATCTTCAACAAAATCTACAAAATTTCCAGATTCATCGACTGTGTGAATAAAAGGAAGGTCGTAGGTCTTTCCAATATTGTGGTCATCTTCTCCATACATTGTTGCTATATGTACTAATCCTGTACCATCTTCCGTGCCCACATAATCTCCATGGACAATTTGATAGGCGTTCTCTATCTTATCAACTTTTTGCTTTTTAAGATAATCAAAAACTGGTTCATATCTTAGCCCCAAAAGTTCTTCTCCTTTTAATTCTTTTTCTATTTTGTGTTCCTCAGAGATAATCTCCAATCTTTTCTTTGCTAAAATGTATTTTTCTTTTTCCGTCGATACGCAAACATATTCTTCTTCTCGATTAACTGCCACCGCAACGTTTTGAGGAAGAGTCCAAGGAGTGGTTGTCCAAATTAAGAGAAATGTATTTTCTTTTTCTATTAGTTTTAATTTAATATAAACTGACCTGTCTTTAGTATCTTTGTATCCTTGATTAACTTCAAAATTAGAAAGAGTAGTGCTACATCTTGGACAATATGGAGAAACTCGATAGTCTTTTTTAACCAAACCCTGATTCCAAAGTTGTTTAAGTACCCACCAAACAGATTCTGTATAGTTTTTATCCATTGTAGAATAAGCGTTAGAATAGTCTGCCCACCTTCCAACTCTTTCTAAGGTTTTTTCAAAATCATCAACACAAGCAAAAACAGAATTTTTACAATGAGTATTGAAATTATCAACTCCAAAAGCTTCAATTTCTTTTTTATTCTTAATTCCAAGTTCTTTTTCGATTAAATTTTCAACTGGAAGTCCGTGACAATCCCATCCAACACGCCTTGGTACTTGAAAGCCTTGCATTGTTTTGTATCTTAAAACAGAATCCTTAACAGTGTTTACCAAAATGTGTCCGTAATGAGGTTTTCCTGTAGCAAAAGGAGGTCCATCGTAAAAACTAAAATAAGGAGAACCTTCTCTAATTTGAATAGACTTTTCAAAAACTTTATTATCTTGCCAAAATTTAAGTATTTCGTTTTCTGTTTTCATATATTAAAAATAACACTTTTATCTATATTTTTCAATTAAGCCTTCTAATCTCTCCTGTTCTAATCATTGTTTTTCTTTGCTCTAATATTTCCTCAAGATTCCAATCATTAAGCCAAGCATTTAAAAGAAGAATTGCATCGCCATGACTTACTAAAAGAATGTTTTTATTTTCATTCTTTTTGTCTACTTCTTCTAAAAACTCAGAAACTCTTTTCTGAAGGTCTCCCCAGCTTTCTCCGTTTTCTGGTCTATCGTCCATTCTACTTTTGTTTTGATAAAAATCTAAAGCTTCTTTTTTAGGACCGCCTGCAAAAACTCCCCAATTTAAATCTCTAAGTTTTACATTGTAAATAACTTTATCGATTCCTAAAATAGAAGCGACTATTTCTGCTGTTTGTTTTGTTCTTAAAATATCTGAAGAATAAATTAAATCAATGTTCTTGTCTTTTAATTTCATTCCCGAGGCCGTTACTTCTTTAATTCCCACCTCGTCTAATTCGCAAGGATTTTTATCATCTGGCCACCCATAACAAATATCTTTCAATTCTGTTTGATGAATGTTTCTTCCGTGTCTTAGTAAATAATATGTATTATTAAGCTTTTTCATATTTACATTTTTTCTGGAGAAGAGATTCCCATTAAGCTAAGAGTATTACTTAGCGTAAACTTTGCGGCAACTGCTAATTCAATTCTCGCTTCTCTTATCTTTTTATCTTCGTCTAAAATCTTGCAATCATTGTAAAACTTATGAAACGCTTGAGCTAAATCTAAAGCATATTGAGGTAATCTATGTACTTCGTAGTCTTTTGAAGTATCCTCTATCACTTCTTCAAATTTCAAAATTTCTCTCATTAAATTAATTTCTGGTTCTTTTGTTAAAAGTTGAACGTGACTTGCTTTCTTAATTTTATCTACATTAATATTTGCATTTTTTAAAACGCTACAAATTCTAGCGTGAGCATATTTAACATAGAAAACAGGATTCTTTTCTGATTCATCTAACGCTAATTCTAAGTTAAAATTTAAATGTGTATTAAAAGACTTTTGTAAAAAGAAAAATCTCACCACGTCTACGGGGACATCGTTTAAAAGATCGTCCATGGTAATATAGTTTCCTGCTCGCTTAGACATTCTCACTTGTTCTCCATCTTGAAGAATTGTCACAAACTGCAAAAGAACAGTGTCTAGCTGACCTTTATATCCCAAAGCTTCAACTCCAGACTCTAAACCTTTTACGTCTCCTGCGTGGTCTGCTCCCCAAACATTAATTACCTTATCAAACTTTTTATCTTTAAACTTATACTCATGATAAGCAATATCTCCCGTAAGATAAGTCATCTTTCCATCTGATTTTACTAAAACTCTATCTCTAATATCTCCAAACTGTTTCGCTTTAAAGAAAACCGCTCCTTCACTCTCATAGGTTAAATCTTTTTTCTTTAAAAGCTCTAAAACCTTCTCAATCCTTTTATTCTCATAAAGCCAAGTTTCAGAAAACCATTCATCAAAATGAATGTTCATTTTTTCAACTGTTGCTTTAATAACTTCTTTTAAAATAATATATGAAGCCCATTTTCCTATTTGGTAAGGATCTTTTTCTTCGCCCAATCTATTGTGCAAAAAATCAATATACTCTCCTTGATATTTTGCTTCATCATCTTTTAAAACAGAATGTCCTAAAGAAGTTATCTGTTTTCCATAATCATTAATATAATATGCTTTTTCTGTAGTATAGCCCGCTTTCTTAATCACGTTAGCTAAAGTATCTCCAAAAGGACCTCCTCTCGCATTTCCAATAGTTAATGGCCCTGTTGGGTTAGCAGAAACGAACTCAACCTGAACTTTCTTTCCTTTTCCTATTTCAAGATTCCCAAAAGATTCTCTCTTCTTTAAAACTTCATTAATCAAACTAATGAAACATTTTTGATTTAAAAAAAGATTAATAAAACCGGGAGGTAAAACCTCTACTTTTTCAAAAAGATTCTTTCCTTCTTTTTCAAGTCTTTTTTTCAATTGATTACCAACTTCTATTGGATTTACTTTGTTTCTTTTTGCAATCTCAAGAGCAACACTTAAAGAATAATCTCCATGGACTCTTTCTTTGGCTTTTAATACCTGAAATTCTATTCCAGAAAAACCTTCTTTTTTAAGAGAATTTTTAACAATTTTTTGTATTTCGTTTCTTATTAACATATCTATACATTATAATATTTTAAGATAAATTAAAAGAGCGTCGTGTTTTTCTTTACTATAATCCATTAATAATATATCATTTAAATATGCCAGTTTTAGCAGAAAACCGAAAACTTAAATTTGAATATGAAATTTTAGAAACCTTTGAAGCAGGAATTGTTTTGACAGGCTCTGAAGTGAAAAGCCTTAAACAAAGAGGTGTTAATTTGGCTGCAACGTATGTCTCAATATCAAGAAATGATAATGGAAAGTTAGAAGCTTTATGGAAAGGAGCTAATATCATGCCCTATCAACCAAAAAACATATCCACTGAGCATATTCCAGAAAGAGAGAAGAAAATTCTCTTAAATACCAAAGAAATGAATTCCTTATTATCTAAAACTCAAGAAAAAGGCTTGACTTTGATGCCTGTTATACTCTATACTAAGAGGAGCTTCATAAAGATGGAGCTTGCTCTTGTTCGTGGTAAGAAAAACTATGACAAGAGAGAATCTATTAAAAAAAGAGACGTTAGTAGAAAAATTAATAGCGAATTAAAACTTAGGGGGTGATTTGCTTCGACAGTAATTTGACAAAAATACGCAAGTTGAGTCCTTGTTCTCATTAAAGACAAGAAAAAAAACAACTGGAAACACTTTCAGCAACAAAGAGTTAGCATTTGCTTAACTCCATCTAATCTTGACGATTCTCGCTAGGCAAGAATTAGGTGTCAATTTTCGCGAGGGTAGGTATTGTTATCGATTTAGGTAATAATATCGAAACAAACACTAAATCTAGTATTAAAGGTTTTTTCTAAATTACCACTTTAATATGAATTACCAATTTAGAATAAACTTGTAGACCTATTTTTGAAAATAATCTCTGGACGTGAGTTCAAAACTCGCCACCTCCACTATTTAATGATAAAACCACTAGTAAATCAACAAATTAGAGCAAAAGAAGTTAGGATTGTAGATGAGCAAGGAGTGCAATTCGGCATTATTCAGATAGAAGAAGCACTCTCAATGGCTAAAGAGCGTAATTTAGATTTGATCCAAGTAACTGAAAAGGTAGTTCCCCCTGTTTGTAGAATTGGTGACTATGGTAAATATCTTTATTCTTTAAAGAAAAAAGACAAAGGACCTAAGATTAAAACAGGAGGCTTGAAAAATATTAGATTATCCTTTAATATCTCAGATAACGACCTTAATACTAGAGCAAACAGTGCTATTAAATTCCTAAAGGACAGAGAGAAGGTAAGAATTGAATTAATACTTAGAGGAAGACAGAAAGGATTGGAAGAAGTTGGAAAGCAAAAAATTAAAAAACTTTTAGAAATAATACAAAGTCAAGAAATAGAAACAAAGATTGAAAAAGAATTAAAAAGAGAGCCAAAAGGTTTAAGTATGATAATATCAAAGAAATAAAGGTATGAAACAATATAAGCAAAAAACAAGAAAAGCAATTACCAAAAGATTCAAAGTTACAAAAACTGGAAAGGTTTTAAGAATGCCTAGCGGACAAAACCATCATTTAGCAAAGCAGTCTTCTGATAAAAGAAGAAGCTCTAAAAAATTAATAGAGGTTTCACCAGAAGAATCAAAGAAGATTAAAAGACTATTAAAGATATAAACATATGGTAAGAGTAAAAGGAGGTGTTCACGCTAACAAAAGAAAGAGGAACATACTTAAACAAGCTAAAGGATTTAAATGGACAAGAAGTAACTGTTACGTAGCAGCTAAGCAAGCTTTAATGAAAGCTTGGGCATATGCCTACATAGACAGAAAGAAATTAAAGAGAGCCAAGAGACAATTATGGCAAATTCAAATTAATGCAGCCTGTAGAGTTAAAGGAATATCTTACAGTAAATTCATGGGAGCATTAAAGAA
>CAZJOO010000012.1:0-16358 GCA_964547725.1 uncultured Candidatus Saccharibacteria bacterium | reverse complement strand
TAATCATCTACCCCATCAAACAAATAACAAGTACCATAAACACAATTTTCTTTTGTTTGTAATTGAGGAAGACCATTGGCACCCACAAGGGTTCCGTCGTTATTGCCCCAAGAATCTTCTGTTTTTCCAGAAACTGCTGGAGAATTAAAAGTCCACTCAGAAACTAAGTCTCCTAGAAGTTCATTCTGAACAGTGTTTGAGAAAGACTGAGCTTTGGCAAAATTAGCTTTTGAAATAGAAGAAGATACAGAAACGATAATAACTCCAGCTAAAATACCAATAATTACAATAACTACCAATAATTCAATTAATGTAAATGATTTACTTTTCATTTTTTTTATTTAAAAAATATTTTCTTTTTGGTTCTTCTAATCTTTCTATAGCGTATCTCAATGTGGTCCTAGGAATATTATAATATTCTTTTTCTAAAAAAGCAATTAAAAGTTTTTCGTCTCTTTTTCCTACTTCTCTGAGCATCCAACCAACCGCCTTATGTATCAAGTCGTGTTTATCCTTCAAAAGAATTTTAGAAATCTTCATCGTGTCTTTGAAATCATTATTCTTGATAAAAAAATAAGTAGAAACAATAGAAATTCTTTTCTCCCATAAATTTTCAGAGCAAGACAAATCATATAATATTTTTCTATCTCTATTTAATAAATATTTTCCAAGAATATTCGGACAAGACAAATCTACTAGGTCCCAATTATTAATATTCTTTAAATTTTTTAAATAAAATTTAACAATTTCTTCATCTTCTTCTTTTTTAAAGTTTTCAACTAATATTAAAAGAGCAGTCAATCTGCATTCGTGGATTCCACTATTTAAAAGATCTTGCAACTCTTTAAAAGAAGCGTTCAAATTGTTTTTAGCAACCATTCTTGATTGAGGAACTTTAACTCCCAAAAAGATATCACCTTCTCCGTATTGCCCTTTCCCTGTTTTAAAGAAATAGGATAAGACCTGAGCTTGCTTTTTATTCTCTAGCTTTTTCAACTCATCTTTAATCATATAAAGTAAGTAGCAATTCCACTTAAAATACAAAGTATTCCAAAGATAAAAGTGAAAGAAGAAAAGTTAATTTTTTGTACAAGCTTTAATAAAAACCTTAAAGTTATGACTCCGAAAATAAAAGAAAACAATAACGCTAATAAAGATTCATTATTAATAATAGCTGGGTCCTTCAAGTATAAATAAGCAGATGAACAGAAAACAAGTGGCGCTGATAATAAATAAGAAACCTTTAAAATCTGAACTGTGTCTTTCTCGAATAAAGATAATCCGAAAATAGTAGAACCAGATCTAGAAACTCCTGGAATAGCAGAAAAACCTTGAAGCAGTCCAACAATCCAAGGAGAGTATTTTTTATTTATATTAAAATCAATTTTCTTTTTTTGAAAATATGAAGTTAGAAGAAGTCCTAATCCCATCAAAAATAATAACCCTCCACCCATAACAATTTCTTTAGAAACATTATAGAGTAAAAAACCTAAAGCGCCAGAAATAGCTGTAACTATAAAAATAAACTTAAACAACTCTATTTTTTTAAAAGATAGTATCTCTATCCAATCTTTATAAAAATAAATCATAACGGCTAAAAATGTTCCCATGTGAAGAAAAATAGAAACATCAATGGCGTTCAAATCCTTTATGAAATAATTAGAAAAAAGAACCACTATTCCCTCTGAGGAAACTGGAATCCATTCTAATACTCCTTGTAATATTCCTAAGATAATATACTCTATCATTTTATTTATATATTTTTACAAATCTATACTTATTAAACTGATCCTTGCAAAATTCATATTTAGAATATTTGTTTTGTAAAATCAGTTTTTCAATAGCTTCTTTTTGTGACTCATCGTGTTCTATAACAAGAAGCCCCCCTTTATTTAAAAATTCAAAACCTTGATTAATTAATACTCTGATTATATCTAAACCATCATCACCTGAGAATAAGGCAATGTGAGGCTCGTGTTCCATAACATCCTCACCAACCTCGTTCCTTCTTCTTTCTGCTACGTATGGAGGATTGGCTAAGATATAATCATAGGATTTTGAAATATTAGAAAAGATATCTGTTTTAATTACTTTATATCTATCCTCTTTAATATTTTTTAAATTAATCTTTATTTGTTTTAAAAAATTTTCTTCGATGTCTCCAAAATCACAATACGAATTCTCTATACTCTTAAGAACAGAAACGCCTATACATCCTGAGCCAGAGAACAAGTCCAAACACTTTGAACCTTTTTTAATTTCTTTTAATAGTAAAGAAACCCAATGCTCTGTTTCTTCTCTAGGAATTAAAGGTCTAAGCGAAAGGTCTATTCTATTCCCTAAAAAATCCTTATACCCCTTTTTGTAGTCTTCTGGTAAATCCATCTTAAAGCATCATCAAGATACCAATAGTAATTCCTATAATAGAACCAGACAAAACTTCAAAAAAACTATGTCCTAAAACATCTCTCAATGGTTCCATTTTTTCAATATTAACAAATTCCATCAATTCATTTAGCGATCTGGCTTGTTTTTGTGCCGCTCTTCTAATAACTGAAGCGTCGTATAAAACAAAAGCTGTAAAGCCTAAGGAAACTCCAAAAATAGTAGAATCAAAACCTGACAAACTTCCCACAACCACGCAAAGAGAAGTCACAAAAGCACTGTGAGAACTAGGAAAACCTCCAGGAATAAAATAAAGTTCAAAATTAAACTTTTTATCTTTTACCGCTATAATAATAACCTTAATGGTTTGAGTAACAAACCAAGCTACTAATGGAATTAAAATAACAGGGTTATTAAAAAAATTAAATATAATATCGTAATAATAGTTAATCATGTATTTCAAAAATCTTACTTGGGCTTTTTGCCCCCTTTATTATTCTTACTTTTTTAACAGAAACATTGAATGATTCTGCTAAAATCTCAACTACTCTTTTATTCGCCTCACCTCTTTCTGGTTTTTCCTTTACGGAAATATCAAAAGCATCTTCGTCTTTTTTAATAAATTCTTCTTTTTTGGAAGAAGGATGACATTTAACTTTTATGAGCATCTTTTTTTATAAAAACAATATAAACTAATGGAAGTATTCCCAAGGTGTTCAAACAAAGAATAGCAATATACCAATACTTATCATCTTTTTTTGCTGCCTTCCAAAGAGCAAAACCTTTTAAAACTAATTCCAAGAAAACAAAAACCATTATTATTGGCATTATTTCTGGTGTTATTTTGTCAGCGAGTAAATTTGTCATTTTTTTATAAATTACTTATTATTTTTTTAAAATCTTTTCTTAAAATTATTATCTTCTTGTTGTCATAAATTGCAGCCGCGGGATGGTACATAGGAATGATAATAGTACCATCAACGTTAAAAACTTTCCCGTGAACTTTTCCTATCTCAAAAGTTTTTCCAATATATTTCTCTAAAATATACTTGCTTGAAAATCTTCCCAAAGGACAAATTATTTTAGGACAAACTAATTCTATTTCTTTGTCTAAAAAACTTTTACAGCACTTAATTTCTTTTTCTTTTGGGTCTCTATTCTTAGGAGGCCTACATTTTACAATATTAGTTACATAGACATCCTCTCTCTTTAAATTAATTTTTTCAAGAAGCTCTCTTAAAATTTTTCCAGCTCTTCCGCAAAAAGGAGTGCCTGTCTCGTCTTCATTCTTCCCTGGAGCTTCTCCAATAAAAAGAATTTTACTCTTTACATTTCCGCAATAAATTGTAGGTAAAATTCTTGTTTTATGTAAACTACACTTTTTACAACTTTTAATCTCTTCTAATAATTTTTTCACAAAATTAAAAGATTATATAGATCCCAAAAGATCGGGAAAGAAAACAATAATGATACCAAGAACAATTAATAAAACTCCTGAAATAAATTTTGCCGCCTTAATATATTTCTCAGATTCTTGCGCTAAATTAAAAGTTAAAACAGCGATTAAAAAAATAACAAAATCATCTAACATGTAAAATATATCATATATTAAAAGATATAAATAGTACGATAGAGAAGATAAATTGTAGGAAGTTAGAATTTTTGCAAAAGCCACGGGAAGTCCAAAAGAACAAACAAGCTCTATAGAGTTAACACCAACAGCAATAAAAATAACTCCTCCTATAACAAAAAAGATGGATTTATTAGAGTTTACTAATTGTTGAATCTTTAGCAACAAATTTTTCTGGTTTTTTGCAAACCAATTATCATTTTTTGAATCAACCTCACATAACTTACAAATAACTCCGTCAAAATATTCCTTTAAAATATAAATTCCAAAAATTATAATTAAAATCCCCATGATGAAAGTAATAATATCTAAGTGAGGAAGAAGTAAAAATATATTAAGCCACGAAGCGATAAAAATATAATAAATGACTCCTGATGTTAAAATAAAAACACTTCCTAATAAAATCAATTTCTTTCTACTTCCAACACCAATCAAAACAGCTAAAAGAAAAGCTAAAGCTGACATGGCGCAAGCATTAAAACCATCAAGAGTACCAAATAGAATAGAGAATATTAAAGGAGAGGCATTGTCTAAATTGATAGTTCCTACAAAAGGAAGGGTTATCTCCTTCTTTAAATCATCTATCGAAGAATATTCCCCACTCAAATGATCATCGCTAGCAATAACCTCTTTTTGTTCTATGAGAGAATTAATAACATTCTCTATACCAGCTTCTGATTTCCCTTTTTCAAAACCAACAAAATAATAATTTTCTATAAAGATTGCAGGAACACCACCCCGATAGAATTCTTCTACCTGATACTTATCATAATAAGAATTCAATAATTGAATAGATTCTTTTTTCCCAATATCATATTTTTCTACTTTAATATTGCTATCCCTTAAAGATATTTCTTCTAAAAAATCATTTGCGTCAGAACAGTGGCTGCACGTTTTACTATAAAAAATATCAACATCTACCACATCATCTAGAAGATTGATTTGTGCTTGAGCAAAATTTACGAAGGAAAACAATCCTAAAAAAACTAAAAATATTCCTAAATATTTATTCATTTAATTAATTTCCAAAAGCTCAACTTCGAAATATAGATTCGCTTTCTCTGGAATTATTGGCGGATAGCCACCTTCTCCGTAAGCAAGTTCATATGGTATATGAAGTTTTCTAATCTCTCCGACTTTCATACCTAGCATTCCTTGTTCCCATCCTTCGATAACAGAACGGTTTCCTAAGGTAAATCTAAAAGGAGTTCCTCTATCAACACTTGAATCAAATTTTACTCCATTTTCAAGAGTTCCTGTATAATGAACAGTAAGAGTGTCTCCTTTTTTTGAAATCTCACCCTCACCTTCTTTTAAAATTTCGATACTTACATTTTCCATTTTGTTTGAATTGTTGTCTATGATAATATTTTCTGCCGCATCAGAAACAGAAGCACTGTTTTCTTGAGCTCCCGCTCCAGAAATAAATTGCATGGCAAGATACATTAAAAAGACAAATAAAATTACTAATATTATATTTATAATTAAACTACTAACTTTCATTTTGTTAAATAAGTAAGACTAACATTAACTGATATAAAGTTATCTCCTACCTCAATTAAATTATTATCTGAATAATTAATTAAATCCCCTAATTCCATATTAAGGTTTTGAGCAATAATCCCTGCTTCTTCTTTAGCTTTAATGATAGCATCAGCTTTTGCTACTTGAATAAGAGCTTCTTCGTTTTCTATTTCAAAACTCAAATCACTCACTGTGCTGGCGCCAGAAGTAAGCGCTAACTTGAGAACGTTTTCTACTTTTTCTATAGGCATTCTAACTTGGATAACCTCCTTAACTACATAAGAAGAAATCGCGACTCCCGCCACTTGTTTTTGATATTTAGGCTCTACTGAATATTCAACCCTGCTAATATTATCTACCGTAACTCCTTCTTGTAAAATAGAACTAGTGATTGTAGTTACTTTGTTAAAATTGTCAGAAACAGCTGACTCTAAAGAAGCATTAGAAGTTTCAACTCCAATATTAACTACCGCTACGTCAGAAGAAGCATAAACCTTAGCGCTTGAACTAACGGTAATTGTTTTTTCAACTAAAGCTACTTCTTGACTATCAGCTATTGAAAGAAAATCATTAACAACTGAAAAGGAAGCAATCAAAAGAAAAATAATAAAAATTATTGCCGTAATTTTTAACAAAGGATGTGAATTATTCTCTTTTTTAAAAACTGGCTTAACGGGCAATTGAGGTTGCTCTCTTTTAGGAGCAATGTTTATTGGATCTGGTCCAACCTGATTATTGAAATTTATATCGTTTATATTGTCCATGTTTTTTATTTAACTAATTATTGATCCTGGATTAATTTCTTCTTCTGGAATTAAAGCTACTAGTTTGTCTTCTTTTTTCGAAAAAAGAAGCATGCCACAACTTTCTATTCCAAATATTGTTTTGGGCTCTAGATTAAAAACTATTACCACCTCTTTACCAATCAATTCTTCTGGAGTGTAATATTCCGCAACTCCTGAAACAACATTCCTTTCTACATCTTCTCCAACACTAACTTTTATTTTTAAAAGCTTATGAGATTCCTCCACCTTTTTAACTTCTAGAATTTTAGCAATTCTTAAATCAATTTTTTTAAAATCTTCAAACGAAATATTCTCCATAATGTTTATATTATATTTTTTTATCTAAATTTTGCAAGTACAAATTACCTTAATTCAAAACTCCTGTAAGTTTCTTCAAAAACAACTTTCGTTGCATCAAAACCTGACTCCAATGTGTTCAAGCTTATTATTGAATAAGTATCATTAACTCCTGGCAAGAAAGCCATTCCTACAATATAATTAATCTCATTCTGAACAGTCTTTAAATAAATAACATGAAATTTCCCATCCTCTTTTTCTTCTAAAACTTCTGCGTTTTCTGAATTTTCTTTAATATTACCTTTTATGTATTCAAAATATTGACTTGGAGATCTTCCTAAAAGATCATCCTTAACAAAAAAGATGTAAGACTTAAATGGATTGTCTCCATTATCTTCTTCTTCGTTTAAAAATGCCGTGGTCCCTAGCTCATCAGTTTCCGTCCAATTTGAAGGTACTTTAAAAGAATATCCTTGCTCAATGTAATAATCTCCTTTGTTTTTAGAGAAGTCAAAAGTGTTTCCTAAATAAAAACAGACTGCTCCAAAAACTACGATTAATAAAAGTAATATAATATTTTTTTTCATAACTTGTTTTGTTTAATTATCTTTACTATAATATAACAATAAGTAGATAAATTTTCAACTAAATGAATAAAAAAATATTTGCCATCTTTTTAGGACTAATTATCTTAATCCTAGCGATAATAAGTCTTTTAAATAAAGAAGAAGTTCAAGCCCCTACAATTGATGAAAAAATAGGAGAAATGTTAATCTTGGGATTTAGAGGATTAGAAGTTAATGATTCTTCTAAAATCATTCAAGATATTAATAAATACAATATTGGAGGAATTATTGTTTTTGATTATGATGTTCCTTCTAAAACCTGGAGTAGAAACATTGAGAGTCCCGAGCAAACCAAAAAACTTGTTAGTGATATAAAAAGTCTTACAAATGAAAATTTATTTATCGCTGTTGATTCAGAAGGAGGTTATGTAAATAGACTAAAAACAAGGTATGGTTTTATTAACATTGAAAGCGCTCTTAAAATGGGAGAAGGAGAAGCTTCTGAAACTTTCACTCAAGTATCACAATTAGGAGCTGAACTTAAAGACTTGGGATTTAATCTTAATTTTGCTCCAGTAGTTGATGTTAATATTAACCCTGACAATCCTGTGATTGGTTATCTAGAAAGATCTTTCTCAGACGATCCAATAAAAGTATATGAACATGCTAGTTCTTTTATCGATGCTATGCATGAATATAACATCACTACCGCTATTAAGCATTTTCCTGGGCATGGAAGTTCTCAAGATGATAGTCATTTAGGGCTAGTTGATGTTACTAGTACTTATAATAAAGAAATTGAGCTTTTACCTTACAAGGAATTAATCGCAAGTAACAAACTAGACATGATTATGACGGCTCACGTTATGAACACAAATATCGATAGTGAAAATCCAGCCACCTTGTCTTCTATTTTTCTTCAAGATATTTTAAGAAATGAATTAGGATATAATGGAATTATTGTTTCGGATGATATGCAAATGGGAGCAATTGTAGATAATTTTGGACAAGAAGAAGCCATTATTAAAGCAATAAACGCTGGCTGTGATTTATTAATTTTCTCTAACAACAATAAAGAGTATGATGAGAATATCGCCGAAAAAGCAGTTAATATAATCAAGAAGGCTTTAGAAGAAAACAAAATATCAGAAGAAAGAATCAACGAATCTTACAATAGGATAATAGAATTAAAACAAAAATACGGAATATTATAACTTGTAAATTGCTGAAATCTCTTTTTCCTCTCCAATAAGTTTCTTTATTGAACTAATTTGTTCTTTTGCGGATTTTTCTCCTTCCAAAATAGCTTCTTTAACTTTTCCTTGAACTACTTTGTGAAGTCCTAAAATGCCATAATCCTCAAAATATGGATCTATTAGAATATCACTTTTTTCAATTTCTGAATTAGATAAATTGTGTTGTAAAATATTTAAAGATCTTTCCGCCATAGAATAGAAATTCCTTCTTTCACTCTTTCCCATTCTGTCTTCTACCCTCACTCCTATAGTAATGTCAGCACCCATCTTTTTCAAAGAATTAATTGGCACGGGAGAAGATAATCCTCCATCAGCTAATTCTTTGCCACGATATTTCACCAACTCGAAAACAAAAGGAATAGCAATGCTCGATCTAACAGCTAGCGCAATGTCTCCTCTTTTAATTTCAACAGCTGCTCCTGTTTCATAATCTGTAGCAACGACGCAAACTGGTATTTTTAAATCTTGCAGTTTTTTCCCCTCAAAAATATTTTCAAAGAAATCGGTTATTTTTTTCCCTTTGACAATTCCTCCCTTGAAAGAAAAGTCAATAAGAGACCTTATCCCGTTAAAGTCCGTAAGAATCTCTTCTACCTTGGAAGTGTTTCCATATAAGGAATAGAGAGTGGCAACAATCGATCCAGCGGAAGATCCTGAAAGGTAATCAATAGGGATATTATTTTCTTCAAAAACCTTAAGAACACCCAAATGCGCATAACCCTTAGCTCCACCAGAACCTAAGGCTAACCCAACCGTTTTTCTTCTTTTTTTGTTCATAAAATTAAATAAAAAAATCTACTTTATTTAATTGTATCAAAATCAAATATTTTGAGCAACAGTATATCCGGTAGTAAAAGACATTTGAAGATTGTATCCGCCAGATTCTCCATTTAAATCAATAACTTCTCCAGCAAAGTACAAATTATTTACTAGTTTAGATTTCATCGTTTTAGCATCAATCTCTTTTAAAGAAATCCCTCCTTTGGTCACCATAGCCTTATCAAAACCTAAAAGTCCAATAACATTAAGCTCAATACCTTTCAAATTCTTTAATAATTTTTTTCTTTGCTCTTTTGTAATATTTCTACAAATTTCCTCTTTTTTAATATCAGAAAAATTAAGAATAATAGAAAGCAATTTAAAAGGAACAACCTCACTCAAAATATTATTGATTGTTTTTTTAAAATTACTTTCAAACAAATCAATAATTTCTTCTTCTAACTCCTCTATATTCTTTTTAGGAAAAAGATCTATATGAATTTTATCCTTAGACTCCACCCTTTCGCTTAAATTAAGTATTGTTGGACCACTTATTCCAAAATGAGTAAATAAAACTTCTCCTAAAATTGGTTTTTCATTATTCAATTTAATACCAACATTATGAAGAGTTAGTCCTTTAAGAGCAACAACCCACTTTTCTTTTGTTTCAATAGGAGTTAGGGCAGGTTTTAGTTCCGCAATCTTATGTCCCATTTTTTTAACAAAAGCATAACCATCTCCCGTTGATCCTGTTGACGGATATGATTTTCCTCCAGTTGCAATTAAAAAATTATCAGCAAAAACTTCTTCTCCGCTTGATAATAAAACTTTTTCTATTTTTTTATCCTTAAAAAGAAAATCTTTAACTTCTGAGTTTGTTAATACGGTAACTTTATTTTTTCTTAATTCTGTTTTGAAAAAATTTAAAACTTCTTTTGAACTCTCTGTTTTAGGATAAACTTTTTCTCCTTCTATTGTTAAAAGTAGTCCTCTTTTTTTAAAAAATTCTATCAATTCCTCGACTCCAAACAAAGACAATGAGGATAAAAGAAAATCCCCTTGTTTTCCAAACTTAGAAACAAATTCTTTTTTTGTTAAACCTGCGTGAGTAATATTACATCTTCCACCTCCTGTTAAAAGTAATTTACTGCCAAGGTCATCATTTTTTTCAATCAAAACAACCTTCTTCTTTCTTTCCGAAGAAGCTATTGCTGCCATCATTCCCGCAGGCCCTCCTCCAATAATACATAAGTCAAATTTAGGCATTGCTTTTAATTTCAATGACGTCTCCGTCTTTAACAACATACTCTTTTCCTTCTGTTCTAATTAATCCTTTTGCTCTTGCTTCGGCAAAGCTTTTTGTGTTGTATAAATCTTCCCAGTTAATTACTTCTGCTTTAATAAACTTTTCTTTGAAATCAGTATGAATAGCTCCCCCAGCATCAGGAGCAAGACTGCCTATTTTTAAAGTCCAAGCCCTTGTTTCATCTTCTCCTGTAGTTAAAAAAGTGATAAGTCCTAAAACCTCATAACATTTTTCAATTAAAAGATTAATTTTAGAATCAAGTAGTCCCAATTCTTTTCTTTCTTCGTCGCTTAAGCCGTCTGCGTCCATCTCTTCTTTGATATTAATCGCTAAATAATCCCAATTTTTTTCTTCAAATTGTTTTTTAATTTCAGAACTTACTTCAGCAGTATTACCATTTAAAAGATAAACTCTTTTCTTAAATGTTAAGAGCTGATACTGGTTTAAAATATCTGTTTCTTCGGAAGAAAATTCCTGATCAATTAAAACTTTTCCTTGTTCTAAAAATCCTTTTATTCTTTTTAATAACTCCAATTCTTTTTCGTCTTCTTTTTTCATTCCTGACCTTGTTCTCTTTTCCACTCCTTCAATTCTTTTATCAACAGTGGTAAGGTCCTTAAGAGCCATTTCCATGTCTAAGATTTCCTTATCTTTGATAGGGTTAATCTCTGACCTAACAGAAGACACGTTCTCGTCTTTAAAGCACCTCAACACGTAAAGAATAGCATCAACCTCCCTGATATTAGCTAAGAACTGATTACCAAGACCTTCTCCTTTATTCGCCCCCTCAACAAGTCCAGCAATATCTACGAACTCTATGGTAGTATAAATTCTTTTTTTTGATTGCATTAAATCAGCAAGCAAATCAACTCTCTTGTCTGGAACAGCTGCGACACCAACATTAGGGTCAATGGTGCAAAAAGGATAATTAGCGCAATCAACTTGTTTTTTTGTAATGGCTTTGAATAGAGTAGACTTCCCTACATTTGGAAAACCAACAATACCTACGTGTAATGACATAATTTATATTTATACTTAACAAAAATACCTTATCTTTAATAAAAACAAAAGTCAATTAAAAAGAAGTTCTTTTTCTTGCTTTAATTTGTTAAGATATCCTCTACTTATTTTATACTCGTGCAACTTTTTAATTTTTTCTTCTGTTAAGTTTTTAGCAATTAAAACATTTTCTTTAGCAAACACATTTAAGTATCTACTATTAAAAGAATTTAAAATAGTAATTGGATAAAGACCGTTATCTTCTATAATCTTTTCTAATCCCATTTCTTCAGGAAACTTCCACCCCAAAAGAAATATTTTCTTACATTTAGCATATTTAATAGCTCTTTCTGTAAATTTTTCGTTAGTTACGATAATTTTTTCAATGATATTTGAATTATTATTTCTAATATCATCTCGTACAGCAAACCCTTTTAAAACAACATTAACATCAACTCTGTCTCCAACCATATTCCGATACTTACACTCTCCTATAAATTCAAGCTCATCCTTTTTTGCAA
Organism: uncultured Candidatus Saccharibacteria bacterium; assembly: GCA_964547725.1. Taxonomy (GTDB): domain Bacteria; phylum Patescibacteriota; class Minisyncoccia; order Minisyncoccales; family Minisyncoccaceae; genus JAAZMU01. The sequence continues at coordinate 4,330 of CAZJOO010000012.1, read as the reverse complement.
TAAAATCTATTTCGTAAGGAATGCATTTCCCTTGAACAATTTCATTATTAACAACCTCATAGCCCAGAAACTCATAGACCTCTTTGATAAATTTTTCAAAATAAAAACCTTCTGGTCCAAATCTTTTCATGGCATACTTTAAATCAAACCTCATCGAAAAAGCATTTTTCTCTTTTAGTAAAATTTTCTTAATCATCTTGTGAATCTCGAAAGTAGATATATTAGGATATGCTTTTTTTTCTACAAGAGAAGCGATTTTAGCCGCAGTTTCCTCATCCTTTCCAGCTAAAATAAGAGAATTGTAAACCTTTTTATAAGAAAAAGGTTCTTGTTCTTTGAAAGAATTTAAAACATTATATGTCATAATTATCTGTTGTCACCGCTTCCATGAAGCTGGTCCCTTTGCTTCCTTGATTGCAATTTTTCTAGATTAGCCAAAGCAACATCTTCCAAGTCAACATTTAATTCTTTTGCTAAATTAGCAATATACCACATAACATCTCCAAGTTCTTTTACTATTTCAGTTCTTTTTTCTTCGGAAATAATTCCCGCGTCATCTCTTATCACCTTCTTCATTTTTTCTGCAACCTCTCCTGCCTCTCCCACAAGTCCTAGTGTTGGATAGATGAAATTATTATCCTTGTCTGGGTAAATTGCTGTTTGTCTTGCCTTGTTTTGATATTCATTAAAATCCATAATTTTATTTTTTAACTTTTTTAACTTTTTTAGTCTTTTTCCTTTTCTTGATTTCTTTTTTAGAACAAGCATACATTAAGATGAAAAGAAGAATCAAGAAACTGTAGGTAATTAAAACTTTAGCAATTGCACCAAAAATAAACTCTTTTTGTCCGACTAAAAGTACCTTCTGACTCTTCTCACTTGTTCCGTCTTCAGAGATCGAAACTAAATGCAAATTATATAATCCTGGCTTAAGTCTCTTGAAACAATAAACAAATTTTCCATCATCGGAAACCGGCACAACATCTCCCAAAATAAAATCATCGTTAGAAATAGAAGCATAAACTTTACCCTCTAGGTCTTCGGTATAGCCCAAAACAAATATTTCATCTTCCCCTAAAACAATTCCAGAAAAGTGTGGTGAACTTACTGCTTCAACCGATATTGTCTCTTGCTTTTCTAAATAATTTCCTGCGTAATCATAGGCTCTAACACTAACACTATATATTCCGCTTTCGATTCCAGAAAAATCAAAATAATTTTCTTTTGTGGTGTATTTTTGTCCAAGCTCAGGAATATTAATTTCATATTCACTTATTCCCGATAATTCATCTTCAGAAAAAATTTCTAAAGAATCTTTTTTGACATTAACTTCTAATTTATCAGGAGTATTAGTGTCAATCATTATTCTTTTATCTTCGATTGGACTCCAACCATTATCTCCGAAATATCTTATATGAAAATACCAAACACCATCGTCTAGCTCGATATTTTTTTGCGTAATAAGTTCTTCGTATTCAACAGAAGGATAAGCTCTTTCGTTTTCATCTACCAAAATTTTCACCTTTTGAGCATCTTCTGGTAAAACCCAACTAAGTTCAACTTTATCATTAGAATACCAAGTGTTAGAATCTGGATGACTAGAAGACGTTACATTAAAAAGACTAACTTTTGTTGAGACAATGTCTTCTAAAGTATATAGTATATCACCTTCCGCAAGAATAACCCCCGAATCAAGGCTTAACTTTAAGTTACTATTTTCAAGCTTATCAAAAAAAAGACCAAACAAAATGTCTTCTCTTGTTTCAGTATTAAAAACCCCACTAAAAGAAATTTTTCCTGGCTCTATTAAATGAGGAACAGTCATCCAAGTTTTAATTCCTGAATCATTTAGCGAAATATCTGAAAGCTCAAAAGCTTCTGAATCAAAAACAATAACTCCTTCTATAGCTTCCAAAGGAATATTCTCCCTATCCACACTAATTATAACTTCAGAGCTTTCTTCTTTTGGCTCGTCGTAAATCAACGAGAAAGCATCTGCTTTAAATAAAGGAAATAAAATAAGAACTAATAGTAAAGGAATAAGATTGGTTTTTTTCATAATATTTATTATTTAAACTTGAAATAATTAAGTTTTCCTGCCTTCATGACAGAATCATTTTTTATTTCGCTAATTTTTAAATTAATATCAAATACTTTTTCTCCATCAATAGAAATAGCTCCTGCTTCAAATAATTTCCTTATCTCACTTTTAGATTTTCCTAAAAGCTTGTAAAGAATTTCCAATAAAGTTATTTCCCTATCAAATTCCTTTATTGCTACATCTATATAATGAATATCTTCTAAATTTCTTTTTTGAAACTTATTTTCAAAATCATTTTGAGCTTCTTCAGCCAACTTCTCTGAGTGGTAAATAGAAACTATATTGAAAGCAATCTTTTTCTTAATATTCATTGGATTCTCTTCCTTGCTCTCTATTTGTTTTTTAAAGCAATCTTTTTCTTCCTTGGAAAAAGAAGTTGCTAAATCTAAATACTCTTCAATCAAAATATCAGGAATAGACATTGTTTTTCCATACATATCTATGGGACTGTCCGTTAAACCAATATAATTCTTTAAAGACTTACTCATTTTGTTCACGCCATCTAATCCTTTCAAAAGTGGAGTGCAAACAACAGTTTGCGGTTCCTGGTTATATTTTTCTTGTAAATATCTTCCTACTAACAAATTAAAAAGTTGGTCCTGTCCCCCCATTTCAATATCTGCCTTCACAGAAACAGAATCATATCCCTGAATTAATGGATAAACGATTTCGTGCAAAGAAATAGAACTTCCTTTGGAAAATCTTTCCTTGAAATCATTCCTATCCATAACCTGTTGAACAGTATATTTCGAAAGTAAAGAAACGAATTCATCTAATTTCATTTGATTAAACCATTCTGAGTTTTTTCTTACTTCTATTTTAGAAATGTCTAAAACTTTCCCTAGCTGACTTATGTATGTTTTGGAATTTATTTCTATATCTTCCTTAGAAAGTTCTGGTCTAGTTTTATCTTTTCCTGTAGGATCTCCTATTCTTGCGGTAAAGTCTCCTATGATAATAACTATCTTATGTCCTAAATCCTGAAACTCTCTCAACTTTCTAAGTGCAACTGCGTGCCCCAAATGAAGATCGGGAGAGGTTGGATCAAAACCCATTTTAACATTTAAAATCTTTCCGCTGTTAAGTTTTTTTTCAATCTCGCCTTCTGGCAAACTAATCTCAATGTTGTCTAGTATATTTTTCATATACTTTATTTTATCACAAAAAATAATTTTGTAAAATAGCTGTACAGGTCCATATGATATTGTGCAATTACGAAAGAATAAATTTTAATTGCACAACATGTTCGTGGACCTTTACGTAGCAAAAAACGCTTTCATATTAAAAGCTAAAAAACAAAAAAACATCAAAAATGATGATTCTTCTTCTTAGGTTATTATCTTTAAAGTCTTTTCCATTCTTCTTATGTCCGCCAACAATTTAGATCTTTCTTTATTATATAAAGTAAGGTTGCAAACAAACTTTCCTCCATTTTTAGCAAACTTACAAGGCTCTCCAATCTTTCTGTTAATTTTTAAATCGTAAAAAGATTCAAGTTCTTGCACTTTTTTAATTCCTTTGATGGCTTGTAATTTTCCTTCTTTTTTAGCGTATAGAAGAAAAACTGCTGTATGTCCTTTAACTTTCTTAGGAATAATAGGTTTTTGGGAAATTCTAATTAAAATATCATTTACCGCATGATTAATTCCATATGATAATTGATACATCAAATGTCTATATCCACCCACTCTAGGACCAATCTCAATAACCTTCCATCCTTCTTCCATTCTCATAAGCTCTATGTGAACAGAGACGCATCTTAATCCTAGGGCATGAACTCCCTTTCTAGCAACTTCCTGAGCTTTTTCGCTCGATTGTTTTTCTACTCTAGCTGGAATTGTCCTTTGGTATCCAAAAAAATCATCAAAGCCAATTTGTTTTCCGGTTTTCACTTTTACTAAAGGACAAAAATATACCTTTCCTTTAGAGGTAACGTATCCATCAATAGAAAACATCTCTCCTTCCATGAACTGTTCTACTAAAAGTTGAGGTTCTTTCTTTCTATCATTTTCTTTAATGCACCGCATGCTGATTTTTCATTTTTATAATGATGATCGATTGATTTAACAACATTTAACAATATTTCTGAATCTTTATTTTCCATGTATTCGTTTAGACGTTTAACTGTCATTTTGAATGGTGTTACATATTCATTTTGGGCATTAGATGCTTTTGTTAATTTTTGTTCAGTATAAAGTTTTGGTAATTTCGGTTTATTATTAATTTCTG
>CAZJOO010000011.1:0-17199 GCA_964547725.1 uncultured Candidatus Saccharibacteria bacterium | reverse complement strand
GGACTCACCGCAGCCGAAACCCTTCTTGGTTTTAAAAACCACTATCGAAAAGTCCTCGTACTAAGACATGAAAAATCACACGAAGGACATAATCTTCGAATCGAGGGTATTAAATCTTCCGGACTTGAAGTTGTGGAATTATTTATTGATCCAGAAAAAGAAAATTGTATCATTCCACCCGAACTAAAACACCTTTCGGTCATAACCTTGGGTATAAGAGGAACAGAAGTAGCTTTAAGAAGCAAGTCAAAAACTATTGTTGCTATTGATAGTAACGAAAAAATTGAAACTGCTCTCAAGGAAGGCAAAATTCTTGCCACACTTCTCCAAGACCCAAAATCGCAAGGAAAACTAGCGGCAGAAAAACTCTTTTTAGGAGATAAAAAAGATTATTTTATGAGACCAAAAATCTTATACGGATAATCTCTTTTTTTTATTTAAAAAAACAAAAATGCTATCTTCCGATAGCATTTTTTATTATCACCTCTTATTTAATATCTTTTTTGTTTAAATTAATTGCTGAAAAAAATCTTTGTAACGCCGTAAAATTAGAAAGTACAGCGATAACAATTAAAATAATTGTTGCGATATATGCTTGAGAAAAAGAAAGCAAGATAAAGATTGCAAAGATTAAGAGAATTCGTTCACCTCTAGACATTAATCCCCCTTTTAATTCTTGATTTACTAACTCTTTTTCTTTTGCTGCAGCCTTAGCATAAGTAGTTACAATTGAACCAAATATTGCTAGAAAAACCCAAGCATATGCAGGAATTAAAATCTCTGGTAAAGTTGCAAAAAGAAGACCAAAAAGCATTATTCCTTCTACGTATCTATCAACGACAGTGTCTATATATGCACCTGTTTTAGAAGACATGTTTTTTGCTCTTGCAACAGAACCATCAACAAAATCTAAAATACCTGCAAAGAAAAACATTACGAAAGCAAGAGTAAAATTAAATGTAATTGTAAAGTATAATCCCAATAAAGCAAAAACTACACTTAAAGCTGTCCACTCGTTTGGCGTGATTGGCAACTTTCCCAAAGTTCTACCAATAAATCTTTCTTCTGATTTAAACCACTCTCTTTTTAAATCTAACATAAATTTATTTTTTTAACTTTTCTAATAATTCTTCTGTATAAGTAATCATCTTTTGAAGTTCTTCTTTTCCCTTCTCTGTTGTTTTATAAGCTTTCTTGCTTTGAAATCTCTCTTTAACGATAAAACCATCTTGTTCTAGTTCAAAAAGAACTTTTTCTCTTTTAAAAGAATTGGGCAAAAAATCAAATTTTTCTAAAATTTTAGCATTAAGAGTATCTCTAATAATTTCTTGATCTTTTCCTAAAAATAATATGTAAATCCAAAGATTCCTTTCTTTGGTAAAATCTTTAAATCTTTTAATTGGTGTTCTTATCATATTTTTTATTAATTTTATCTTTCTCTTTTATTTAAAATAAACTCTTCTACCATATCTCTAGCCTTGTCGTCAGTAATTTGTTCCATTGGGTGTTTCATAAAGTAGGCAGAAGGAGATAAAAGTACTCCTGCTACTCCTCTATCTAAAGCTAATTTCATCATTCTAATAGCGTCAATAATAACTCCAGCTGAGTTTGGAGAATCTTCTACTGATAATTTAAGTTCAATTGAAACTGGAACGTTACCGAACTTTCTTCCTTCAATTCTTAAGAAACAAATCTTGTTGTCTTTTAAAAAAGGAATATAATCTGATGGTCCAATATGTAAATTATTGTAATCAAGTCTTTGAGTTAATTCTGATTCCACGGCTTCTGTTTTAGAAAGTTTCTTAGATTTTAATCTCTTTCTTTCAAGCATGTTTAAAAAATCAGTATTCCCTCCAAAGTTTAATTGATAAGACTTATCAATAATAACTCCTCTTTGAGAAAATAAATGAGCTAAGGTCCTGTGAGTAATAGTTGCTCCAACTTGTGCTTTAACATCATCCCCCAAACAAGGAAGTCCTGCGTCTTCAAATTTCTTTGCCCATTCTTTATCTGAACAAATAAATACTGGCATTCCGTTAATAAATCCTATGCCAGCATCAATACAAGCTTGAGCATAGAACTCAGTTGCTTTTTGAGAACCTACTGGCATGTAGTTAACAAGCATTTGTGCTCCAGATTCTTTTAAAACTTTAACTACATCGCAAGTCTTTTCGTCCGCAATAACAAATCTTTCCTCTTCAGGATAGTCAGACATATGATCAGCAACACCATCTAAAACTGGCCCCATTTGTACTTTTACTCCAGACTTAGGAATATTTCCGCAAAACACAATAGTATTGTTTGGTTTTTCAAAAATGGCTTCGGCAAAATCTTTACCCACTTTTCTTTTATCAATATCAAAAACAGCTACAATCTCAATATCAGAAATTTTATAATTTCCAATAATGTTATGCATTAACCCAGGAACTAACTCGTCGTTAGTATCAATATTTTTATAATATTCTAATCCTTGAATAAGTGAACTAGCGCAGTTTCCTAATCCAGCAATGGCAATCTTAATTTTTTTATTATTTTCCATGTTTTTTTAATTAAAATTATTTATTATTATCTATATTTTACACCCGTAAAACAGTTTGTCAATCCTTAACTCTTTACTTATTCTAAAAATCAACTATTATTAAAATATGGATCCATTTTTAAGACTTCAAAAATATAATACAAAAGGAAATTTATGGATATATATTCTAATGATTTTAAAAGATAAACCGGATCATGGTTGGGATTTTCCATCAATAATAGAAAAAAGGTTTGGTTTTAGACCTGGAAAAATAACTCCCTATAGAGTTCTTTATTCTCTTGAACTTGAAGGTCTTGTTACTAGTGAACAGTCTGGACAAAGAAGAGTTTATTCTATAACTCAAAAAGGAAGAGAGGAGCTTGAAAAAGTTAAAGATTTCTATAATAATATTGTTAGAAATTTATGAAAGAGAAAAAAGAAACCGAAATACAAGAAGTAATTAATCACTTCTTTTACACGAAAGGCTACACTCTTCCTCAAATAAAGGAAGACGCTAAAAAAAGAAAGATTATTTATTCTAGATTTACACGGCCAGCAAAAGAATTAATTGAACTTGCGGGTTCGAAAGAAGGCGCAAAAAAAGCTATTAGCATAGTTTCTGATTGGGCGAAATCTAGAAATCTTGATTATGCTATTGAAACTGTTTTCAAAAAATGGTTAGAATTAGATAAGCTTAAACCGAAAGAAGTTGTTAAAAAGCCTTTCTATAACGAAGACCCAATGGTTTGGTCTCAAATGAAAAAGAAATGGTTTGTAGTTAATAAGGACGGTGAATGGCTTGAGTTTGCAGGCGAAGAAAAAGATATTAATTGGAAAATAATAAAATAAAAATATGTTATCATACTCAGAACTTGAAAGAGGAAAAATAATTACCATAAACGATCAACCATACGAGATCGTAGAAGCTCAATCTGTTTTTAAAGGTAGAGGGCATTCCTACCTTCAAACAAAGCTTAAAAATTTATCTACTGGAGCCGTTGTTGCAAAAACAATACAACCAAGAGAAGAGTTTGAAGAAGCAGACATAGAAAAAAAAGAAGCTAAGTTTATTTATGAAAACAAAGGAAAGTTAGTTTTTTCTGAAGTAAAAAATCCTTCAAATAGATTTGAATTAACAGCTGAACAAATCGGAGAAGAATCAAAATTCTTAAAAACAAATGAAATCGTAGAAACTCTTCTATTTAATGGTAAAATTATTAACGTAAAACTACCAATTAAAGTTCAATTAAAAGTTATTGAAGTAACTCCAGGAGTTAAAGGTGATAGAGCTGCTTCAGGTAATAAAGCCATCACTCTTGAAAACGGAACCGTAATGAACGCCCCACTCTTTATTAATGAAAATGACATTATTGAAATTAATACAGAACGAGGAGAATACGTTAGAAGAACAAACGAATAATTAATTTTAAAATAACTAAAAAACTCTAATTGCTAAACCAATTGTTGTTTTTTGTTTTGTTCGTATCATAAACTATGCTCTCTCTAAAAAAACTCCACATATTCAAGATTAAATAGTATTGACATTTCAACTTATTTATATTATAATTAAGTCATGGACTTTAGTCCATATTAGCACCTTACAAATTTTGGAGTTCAAAATGTCGCAAAAAACTAAAGCTAAAGAATGTACCGAAAACACGATCAAAATAGCAATTTCAGGAATTGGTAACTGCGCAAGTGCCTTACTTCAAGGACTAGCATATTATCGAAAAATTAAACCTGGTTTTGTGCCAGGATTAATGCATCCTACTATTTGTGGTTACCACATCTTTGATATTAAACTTGTCGCTGCATTCGATGTCGACAAAAGAAAAGTTGGAAAAGATGCCTCATTAGCAATTTTCGCCAAACCAAACAATACTACCAGATTCTGTAAAAAAATGCCTAAAACAGGTGTTATTGTACAGATGGGACCAGTTCTTGATGGTGTGTCCGAATTAATGAAAACCTATCCAGACGATAGAACTTTTTTACCATCCGAACAAGAATCAGTTGATGTGGTAAGAGTGCTTAAAAAAACAGGAGCACAGATATTAATCAACTACATGCCAGTAGGCTCAAAAGAAGCAACCGCATTTTATGCTCAATCAGCATTAGATGCTAATGTAGCTTTTATTAATGCCATGCCAGAATTTATTTGCTCAGACAAAACTTGGGCTAAGAAATTCGAAAACGCTGGAATCCCTTGTTTGGGAGATGATGTAAAATCACAATTGGGAGCAACCATCATTCACAGAGCATTAGCTCATTTATTCTCTCAAAGAGGAATATCGTGTGAAAATAGTTATCAATTAAACGTTGGTGGAAACACCGACTTTGCTAACATGAAAGCTGCAGAAAGACTTAAGTCAAAACAAGTTTCTAAAACAGAGTCTGTTGAGTCTCAATTATTAAAAAGACTCAGCTATGACAATCTTCATGTTGGTCCTGCTGACTACATACCCTTCTTAGGAGATAATAAAGAAGCGTTCATCCACATGCTTGGAACTGGTTTCGGGGAAAATCAAATCAAAATTTTTACCCGATTAGAAGTAACCGATTCACCAAATTCTGCTGGTGTCATTATCGACGCCATTAGATTAGTTAGAGTCGCTCTTGACCGAAAGATGAAAGGACCACTCCTCGAGTGTTCAGCCTTCTTAATGAAGCATCCACTCATTCAAATGACTGATGATGAAGCATACGAAGGAGTAGAAAAATTCATTCGTGGCGATCACAAATGGATCACTGTTTTTCCATCAAGGACAAGCGACCTTTCTCAATCAGGCGAATTCTATTCAGAAATCTTTTCAGAAATCTGTAAAAAATTAGAATACTTAGCCAAAAAGAACGATGCAACATTTTGGAACAATTCCGTTTCGGAAAAATACTGCAACGAAGATGAATATCTTTTAAAATTAAAAGAAGTCGTTTTAAGTGAAGAGAATAAGAAAGAAAACACTTTGTTTGTTTCGTTCTGTTATATTAACAAAATGAAGCAAATGGAAAAAATTCTTAAAGAATTCTCTGGAAATATAGTTGCCGTAAATTCTCCTTCTCCGGAAAATATCAAGTTACCAATCCTTACATATCTGGGACCAGATGATACGAAGATTGGAGAATTACTTGCTATCGAGGCCTTAAAACACAAGAAAGCCTCCTCCAAAATATACATCTTGGAACACAAGGAAAATTATTATCCTTTTGCTCTGAGAGAAAAAGGCATTAAAAGCCTTATTCCCCAAGCTATCATCGTTTCTTTGTTCGAAGGAATTCCTGGGATAAATAAAGAAGATATTGTTATTAGCTTCGGAAATAGAAGTACCGAAGCCTTAATCGATGCAAACATCAAAGCAACAATTATCGCAATTGATGAAAACAAAAAAGTCAAAAAAGAGACTAATGTTACCTGCTTAGATCAAGGAGTTTCAGAGTACGTAAACAAAATAGGAAGGATGCAAATTGCAACTTCCTAATTTTTTTATGTAAATTAATTACTTTGTGCCCCCAACAGGGCTCGAACCTGTGACCGTCAACTTAAAAGGTTGCTGCTCTACCAACTGAGCTATGAGGGCATGGAAGGATTTTACAATCCTTCTTTTTTTAATTTTGAAAATAATTCTTTTTGTTCTCTCGTTAAATTTTGAGGAGTCTCTACTATTAATTCAATATATAAATCCCCTCTACCAAATCCTGGAGAGTGTGGTATTCCTCTTTTAGAAACCTTTAACACTTTTCCTGTTTGAATGCTACTTGGTATTTTAACAAAAATTTTGTTTTTTTCAAGGGTCTCTATTTTTATCTTATCACCAAGCACTGCTTGAGACATAGTGATAGGAAGTTGCATAAATAGATTATCTCCTTCTCTCTTGAAAATAGGGTGTTCTTCTACGAAAACTCTAATGTACAAATCTCCTGACTCTCCACCCTTTCTTCCAGAGTCACCTTTTCCTTTTAGCTTAATTACTTGGTCTGTGTCAATACCTTCTGGAATTTTAATTTCAATGATTTCTTGCTTCTTTACTCTTCCTTCTCCAGAACAAACAGTACATATTTTTTCAGGAATAGAACCTTCTCCAGAACAATCAGGACAAGTTTTAACCTGGGCAAAATTACCCAGCATTGTTCTCTTTATCTCCCTTACTTTTCCAGAACCTCCACAAGTAGGACATTTTTTAACCGAAGTTCCCGGCTCTCTCCCAGAGCCACTACATTTTTCACAAGAACAAAACTTATTAATCTTAATTTTCTTTACTTGGTCCTGTAAAACAGAATCTAAAGAAACGGAAATTGATGTCTCAAGGTCTTTCCCTCTTTTGTTGTTTCTCCTAGGTTGCCCTCCAAAGCCTCCCCCTCCTCCAAACATATCAAAGATATCTTCAAGGTTAATGTCTTGTCCATTAAAACCAGAGCTAAAATCTTGCCAGTTTGCATTATTTCCACCAAAGCCAGCTCCAGCGTTCTTAAAGTCACTACCAAAGCGATCATATTGAGCCTTCTTTTCTTTATTGGAAAGAACTTGATAGGCTTCATTTATTTCTTTGAACTTGGCTTCATCTCCTCCTTTTTTGTCTGGATGATATTCGTGAGCTAGTTTGTAATAAGCTTTTTTAATTTGTTCGGGGGTAGCCTCACGAGCTACCCCCAAAATATTGTAATAATCTTTAGAGGCCATTATTTAGTTTCTTCATCCTTAACCTCTTCTGTCTCGGCTTCTTCTACATTGTCTCCTTGTTTCTCTTCAGAAGGAGCTTGCTTGTCTTTAGCCGCTTCATACATTTTTGCACTGATTTGTTGAATCAGTGTTGTCAATTCTTCTGTCTTTTTCTTAATGTTTTCAACATCTTCAGAATCTTTAACTTTAGCTAATTCTTCCTTTTTCTCATTGATAGGTTTCTTTTCTTCTTCGGTAATTTTATCTCCCGCATCCTTGAAAGTCTTATCAATAGTATAAATTAGATTTTCAGCGTTGTTCTTAGCCTCAATCAAATCTTTCTTCTTTTTATCGTCAGCAGCGAACATTTCCGCGTCTTTTTTCATCTTTTCAACCTCTTCATCAGATAATCCTAAAGAGCCCTCTATTCTAATCGATTGTGACTTATTAGAAGCCTTATCATTAGCAGTTACAGTCAAAATACCATTTGCATCAATATCAAAAATAACTTCTACTTGTGGCACTCCTCTTTGTGCTGGTGGTAAACCAGTTAAAACAAACCTTCCTAGAGATCTATTGTCTTTAGCTAAAGTACGTTCTCCTTGAAGAGCGTTAATTTCTACTGATGGTTGATTATCAACTGCAGTTGAGAAAATCTGTGCGTTGGAAGTAGGAATAGTAGTATTCTTTTGAATCATTGGAGTACTAACTCCTCCCAAAGTTTCGATTCCAAGAGTTAATGGAAGCACGTCTAATAATAGAACACTTTTAATGTCTCCTTCTGGAACCCTTCCTTCTTCTTTAGCAGTTAAAATCTCTGCTTGTATAGAAGCACCAACACAAACTACTTCTTCTGGGTTAATAGATTTGTTTGGTTCTTTATTGAAGAATTTCTTTACTTCGTCTCTTACGGCTGGAATAAGGGTTGTTCCTCCCACAAGAACTATTTCATCAATAGCTTCTCTTTGAACATCAGCTTCTTTTAGAGTTGCTTCGACTCTTTTAATAGATTTTTCAACAAGCTCGCTAGTCATTGCATTAAAATCTGATCTTGAAAGTTTGTAGTATAAGTGTTTAGGCCCTGAATCTCCTGAAGATACAAAAGGAAGATTTATTTCTGTTTCTTGAGCAGATGATAATTCTTGTTTTGCTCTTTCAGCAGCTTCTTTTAATCTTTGAAGAGCTAAAACATCCTTAGATAAATCAACCCCTTCGTCTTTCTTAAACTTGTCAATTAACCAATTGATAATAATCTGATCAAAATCATTTCCTCCTAAGTGTGGCTCACCTCCAGTAGCAACAACTTCTACTGTGTCTGGTGAACTGTCTAGAATGGTTACATCAAAAGTACCTCCTCCAAAATCATATACTAATACCTTTTTTTGTTCTGTTTTTCCTAAACCATAAGCTAAAGCAGCAGCAGTAGGCTCGTTAATAATTCTTAAAACATTAAATCCAGCAATTTCTCCAGCAGCCTTAGTTGCTTTTCTTTGAGAATCATCAAAATTAGCTGGACAAGTAATAACTACGTTTTTAATTTCTTCTCCCAATTTATCTTCTGCGTCTGCTTTTACTTTTTGTAAAATCATAGAAGAAATTTCAATAGGTGAATACCACTTATCGCCTAGTTTAACCTCTACCCCACCACCCTTTCTTTCTTTTGTTTCGTATGGTAAAAGCTTAAGTTCTTTTTGCACTTCTTCGTCTTTATATTTTCTACCAATAAATCTCTTTACTGCAAAAATTGTGTTTTGAGGATTAGTAATCGCTTGTCTTTGAGCTAAAATACCAACAACTCTTTCGCCGCTTTTTGTCAAAGCAACAATAGATGGAGTTAGAATAGAACCCTCTCTGTTTTCTAAAGCTTTTGGCTCTTTATCAACAATAGATCCAAATTTTGTAATCGCTGTTCCTAAATCAATACCTAATATTTTTGTCATATTTTTAAATTTTATTTTATTATCTTTACTTTGGCCGGTTTAAAAACCTTGCCGTTTATCTTATATCCTTTCTGAATAATTTCAGTAACTTTTCCTGAATTGTCAGAAGATTCGACTTCTTCTAAGACTTCATGAATTTCTGGATTGAAATCTATATCCTTTTCACTAATTTCTTCAATTCCCATTTCCTTTAAAACATCTTCTATTTGTTTTTCAATCATTAAAAGACCTTTTATGCTTGGATTGTTTTTATCCTCTTCTCTTATTGACCTATTCGCAAGAATCATATTCTCTAAAATAGGAACTAGTCCCTCAAGCATCATTTCTTTCAAATTAACAACCAGCTCTTGAGTTCTTTCTATCTCTTTGTTTTTGTAATTAATATGATTGGCGCACTCTCTCTTCCACGAATTCAGACATTCTTCTTTTTCGCTAGTAAGAGTTTCTATTTGTGCTTCCAATTCTTTAACCTTGTCTTCTTTTTTTGTCATATTTTTTCAGCAATTATTTTTAATAAGGAATTAATTAATTTCATATTTTTACGATAGTCCATTCTCTTCGGACCAATTAAGGATAGTCTAAACCTTTCATTGTTATTAAAAACATTTTCAGAAGAAATTAAACTAAAATCATGAGCCCCTTCAAACGGAGTTTCTTCTCCGATAAAAACTTTTGGCTTTGATTCTAAGTTTAATTTTCCTTGCTCTCTCGAAAATTCATCAACAAAAGACAAGAAATTAAGAATAAAGTCTTTGTTGGAAAATTCTGGAGCCCTGATAAGATCATTCAAACCAGCCTGCCAAGAGATATTTCTCTGAGGAAAAGAAAAAACAATGTAGCTAGAAGAATTGCTGGCTAAAAAATCTGTTAATTCCCTCGCTCTGTCAAACTCGGTTGAATTTATTTTAAAAAGGTCTTGCATGTCTTCAAACTCCTCATCTTCTTCAAAAAAACCATCTACAAAAATTCTATAAGCTCTGTCTGTAGGAATTCTTCCTGAAGAAATGTATGGCTTTTCAAGAAAGCCAAGATTGGTCAGATTCTGCATTTCAATCCTTATCGTAGCAGAACAAAGTCCAAAATCATATTTTTGAGCTAGTATTTGCGAACTAATTGGTTCGGCTGAATTTATATACTCTTCAATAATGATATCTAGTATCTTTTTCTGTCTCTCCGTAATCATGCCTTGATTATATCACAACAATTTTAGCAGTCAAGACCCCTGTCTGCTAATTATTACCATTCTTTAATATAATGTTTAGGTTTTCCTAAAAGAGAAAACTGTTTATTAAAAACAGTTCTTTTTTTGCCCCTTAGACACTCTTTACAAAATAATATAATATGTTATTATATTAATATATCATCGTGCCAAACATTGAAGCTTATTGTCTCTCACACGCCCAAGTTGAGCTTTTGAGAAAAATCATCAAAAACAAATTGCCTGAAATTTTTGAAGAAACCGTCTTCACAATTTCTCCGGCGATAGTTATTGATTCTAAGGGAAGAATTGCTCCCTATGTCAGAATTACAGACAACAGTCTAGAAGTTACACACAAAATCCAGAAATTGATTTGTTCAAATCCCTACAACGAACTCGATGTAGAGATACTGATTATTTCAGAATTTCATCCAAAAAATTTTTGAGTGCAAAAAACCTTTTTTCGAAAAGGTCTTTTTTTTTAAATACAAGTATTGTATTATAAAAGCATGAATAAAATAACTTCTAAAATTAAACTTTTAATTGAAACAAACGCTTTGGCTTTAGCAACAACCAACATAGACGGGAAACCTCATTGTATTGTTGTTGGATATCCGAAAGTTGTTTCAGGAAATAAAATAATTTTATCTGCTATATATATCGTAGAAACGATTAAAAACATTCAAAAAAATAATAATGTTTCTTTAGTCGTATGGAACAAAGAGTGGAAAGATGGTTGTGAAGGATATGAACTAATAGGAGAGGCTGAATTCCATATTTCTGGCAAGTGGGCAGAGTTTGTTAAAAACCTTAAAGAAAACAAAAAAGAACATCCAAAAGGAGCTATTCTTATTAATGTAAAAAATATTAAAAAGTTAGCATAAATTCTTTAACAGATTTTATTCAAGTACATATTCAGCACTTGAAACAATTTCGTCTATGTTATTACTAGGATTAAATGTTTCTCTCTCAGAAATACAAGCAGTTTGCTCGGCTCCATCGTAATTGTAGCAATCAACAAATCTCAAAGTAAAATCTAATGTGACTAATTTGTCAAACTTAATGGTTGAATAAGAATATTCTGTATAAACCGAACCCGCAGCGCCTTGGCTTGAGGCAGTAACACAATATTCTTGACCGTTTACATTGTCTTTGTAAACTCTTTCCGAAACACTACTTTCCATAGCTGTTTGATTACAAACTAATTCAGAAGATTCTGAAACGGTAATTTGAGGTGGCCAAGTTTGTCCAGAAATATATTTTGTATTAAGGTCTTTAATCTCTTTAAAAACAAGGGTTCCCTCTCCCAATTGCTCTTGAGAGTCTTTGTTCTCATTAATGTAAAAATAAATAGCTATTGCTAAAAAAACGACGATTAAGATTATTAAAAAGTTTTTGTTCATATGTTTACTATTGTAACATAAATTAATAAAAATGAGTATAAAGCGTCGAGCCAAAAAAACTTTAACTCGTTCATTATCCAAACAATAAAAACTAAGGGAAAAGTCAATAAATGCAACCAATTTATGGGATTGTACCATTTTCTTAAGGCATTTTTACTGTAAGATAATAAATTCTTGGCATCAGCATCACTAGGAAAAGAATGTAACCCGCAAGAAAAAGCAATCCAAAAGAAAAGACAGGAAAGAAGTAAATCTTTTTCAAAAAAATTCATGGCAATTATTGTAAAAATAACTGTTAGTAAAGAGTTTAAAAAAAGCGGCCCCATGGAAATCCAAAAGACCTGGTCGTACCTTCTCGGTTCATCATGCACAACACACCCTGAAACATCATGTGGTGAAAAATAAATCACTTTATGGACCTTAACACCGAAAAGCTCACACATCGTTTTGTGAGCCCATTCATGGGCTATAACTCCAGGAAAAGTTAGAATTGTTATTATTTTGTTAATCATTTTTTATATTATACTATTAAAATAATAACTTAATCAATAATAAAAATATCTTCTATCTTAGACTTAAAAACCTGAGCTACATCATAAGCAAGTTTTAAAGATGGCATGTATTTCCCTTTTTCTAAAAAAACAATAGTCTCTCTTCTAACATTAACTCTTTTAGCTAAATCTTCTTGAGTTAAATTATATTTAGCTCTTAACTCTTTAATTCTAGTTCTCATATTTTTTTATTGTAATAAATACTCAAAAGAAAATAAGTAGCAAGCTGTCCAAAGAATAAACTGCCGAGCAAAATATCGATGTTGAAATTAATA
Organism: uncultured Candidatus Saccharibacteria bacterium; assembly: GCA_964547725.1. Lineage (GTDB taxonomy): Bacteria > Patescibacteriota > Minisyncoccia > Minisyncoccales > Minisyncoccaceae > JAAZMU01. The sequence goes on along the minus strand of CAZJOO010000011.1, from coordinate 4,660 downwards.
TTGAAAAAATAATTTACTTGCCATAAAATAGTTATTACTAAAAAAGTGATATAAAAAGTTAGGTGTCCTGCGTACGCCGCCACTTTAGTAGTTCTTTCATCGTTCCTAATTTCTTTTTCAGATCTTTTTTCTCTTAATCCTAAAACTAAGAAAAATATGGCTAAGGCTGTTAATAAAGAATAAATATAACTATCTAAATTGCATACCATTTGAAGAACGATACTTAGAATAAAAATTAAGAAACCTATATAGAGTTTTGTTTTGTAATTAAATTTAGACATATTATTAATGTTAATTATTTATAACTTAATGTTATATCTATATAACATTTTTGTCAAATAGCAAAAACCCAATGATAAAACGCAATATCTTTTCTATTCCACCCATCACGTTCATTATTTTGCTCCTTTTTGAAAGGAATTAAAACTAGAAATAGTTTTGCCACAACAGCAGAAGCTTATCATTATTTTATCAATTACAACAAGGTTAATATTAAGTTTGAAAAAGTTTTCAAACCTAGATTTAAAAAAGTAAAAATGTTTAGATTCTTCAAGTAAATATTATTTGACTTTTATAATTCTTTCAAATATAGTGAAACAGCTCATTTACATTATGGAGGAAAAAATGATTAGCATAGAAAATCGTCGTCATATTGATGAAATCGTATTTAATATCGCTAGAGAATTTAAAGGAGAATCTCCGATAGAAATCGAAAGGTATTTGAGAATAATTTCTCAAGAAGTGTTGGAACAAAAATTTTTTTCTCAAGAGGAGCTTGAAAAAATTGCAGACTCTCAACTTGAAACTCTTTCTCTTAAGTTAGAAGAATTAACTAAATCAGGAAAAATCGAAGAATCGAAAGTAAGAAAAATTTTATCTAATTTGAAAAAAGAAGAAAAAAAACTTTTAAGAGAAGCTACGAAAATCCCTATGAGAGACAATTTAGACGCAAAATGTCTTCCTATTATGCCAGTAATAGGAACTAGCATTCTTGATATTTCTTCTCAAATGGAATTAATCGGTGGAGAAAACGAAATTTCTTTTGAAAAAATCAAAAACTTCTATCCGTATGGTTTACCCAAAGAATCTTATTGGGTTATCAATACTCGGATTAATGAAATCAACGGCAAATTCTCTCCTCTTCTAATAGAAGAGGCTATTGCTTATTGCTTGCATTATAACATCTTATCAAGACGAGCCGTATTGATTACACAATCTAGGTATTGGCACGCTATGAATAACTGGCAATTCATGATCGTCTTAATAGACGATAAGCCAAAACTTATTAGAACATGCGATTATAACGGGAAAAAACCGACATGCAATCCTATTTGTTTCTTCCGGTTAATTTTTTAAAGATCATTTCTATGATCTTTTTTATTATAAACAAAACTTTCTGTTCCATCGGTCCATTCAAAAACATCGATGTCTTTAAATCCTAATTTTAAATGTAATTCTCTTGAAGCTTTATTAAAAGGATCTTTGGATGTTATCACTACTAATCTTTTACCTTCAGTTTCTTCAAACAATTTAGCGTAAAGCGATTTTGCCACCCCCATTCTTTGAAAGTTTACATCAACCCCTATTTGGAAGATATAAATAAAATCTTTTGATAAATTTTTACCTAATAATAAAGAATATATTTCGCTTTTTTTATCCATTAAATCAATCGACGCAGCAATTAAAAAACCAACCACTCTATCCTCTAGTTCACAAACATAACAATAATCATAGTTTTTTATCATTCTCTCATATGTGCTTTCTGATAAATCCTTGCTAGCCAAAAAACCATTATCTCTGTTTTTAACATTATTAATATGAACAGATTCAATAATCTTAATGATGTTTTTTGTGTCTTCTTGTTTTGCTTTTCTTATATTCATAAAACCATATCAATTAAATCTAAAAAACTTTTATTATATTCCAAACTCTTTACTTGCTCTACGGCCTCTAATGATTTTTTAATAAAAAAATCAGTATACGCATGTTCCTTTTTATTTATTTCAAATTCTTTAAGGTCTAATATTTCTAAAACTTCTAAATCGCTCGAAAGAACTAAATCAATATCCATATCAACATAATCAATAGTATCCTTTTCTATTTTGGCAGGACTCGTAATGTTAAAATAAAACTTTTGTTTTTCGTTGTCCTTATAAAAAACAAAAGCATTAAACCATTTTTCTTTAAAAATTATTAAATCAACCCTGCCTTTCTTAACCCTTTCTTTTCCATTCTTTATGTATTTAAAATTCTTCGAAGTTAATACTAAAAAATCATCATTGTTAAAAATAATTTTATCAAAAAAACTCTTTAAAGATTCTTTGTCGTTATACTTTTTAGCTGTTACTGTTATTTTTTCAAACACACGATTATGTAATTTTATCTGTCGAATATTTTAACATCTCTTTTATCCAACTATAAACATCTTTATTTTTATCCCATACCATAACACCTTTTCAATTAATTCTTTATGCCCCGGATAGCCAATATTTTTTCTTCTCCCATGTAATAATATAAATTCATCGGTGTCTTGAATAACAGCATTGAATACTTCTGCCATATCCCAAAAAACACCTTTTTCTGTGTCCATTTTCTCCAAACTGTCAAGAAATTTTTTCTTTGCAAAATCATAAAACATGAAATGAAGACATTCATGAAAAATCGTATAAAGTTGACTATTCTTATCGTCAAAAAGAAAAACCTGGAATTCACTTTCTTCTAAAAATCTAGGACAAAAATTAAATATAGAAAAATTACCCACCATCTCTTTTTTAGGCCATGGATAATTGTTAAATATTTTATTAACCAGATTAAAAAAATCTTTTTATTTACCTTCTAGGTTTGTTTCAATTTTTCTAGACAACATCCCGATAATTTTTTCATTCTCCTCATAATAAGAAGCAATATAACCGTTGAATTTAGCTCTGTCTTTATGTGATAATGCTGGATGATATTTTTTCGCTCTCTCTTCCCAAAAATCTACACCGCAAATCTTTTTAGCACCATAAAATTGCCAAGCCACGTCTCGATCTAATTCTTCGTTAAATTTTAGTTTTATTACTGGTTTCCCCATAATTACAAATTATACATCCTGCAAATTTTTTTAAATTGTTCTATGCCTGTAAACAAAAAAGAATTTAAACCAAATTTTAATGAAACATCAATATTCGCTTGTTTGTCATCAAAAAAAGCAATTTCCTCAGGCGCAATATTTGGATATCTTTCCTTAAGGTTACTTATCGCATATTCCCAAAAACCTTCTTGTGTTTTTAAAAAACCAATATTGCAAGACGCAAAACCATCAACAAAAACATCTTTAAGATTGTCGAGAACAAAATTAAATCTTATTTTAGTTTTATCTGTACATGGCATACAATCAATTCCACGATCCCTTAACCCCTCAACTAAAGATATCATATCTTTGTCAAAGAATTTACTTTCAAATTCAAATAAGCTATTAAAATATTCTTCACAACTTTTTTCCCATCCGAACTCCCTTAAGCGAGGTTCGACTAATTTTGCTAAATCTTCCTTTCCTAGAAGAGACTGTTTGTGTGCGTCGCTAGAATAAAATTCTTGTAAAACATTATGAGCCTCTTTATATCCCATCTTCACAATCTCTTCGCTAAAATAATATGGAAGATTAAGAAGAACTCCGTCAATATCAAATAATATAATTTTTGGTTTTTTGTTCATGGTTTTCATTTAAAAGCTAATTCCAATTTGCTTGATAATATGATGGTAAGAAACAAGCATTTCTTTCTGCTGTTTTATTCATTCTACTCTTAATTTTTTAAAAAGGAAACTGCAAATAATAAATTCCTATAACAATAAAAATAGAAGCTACCGTTCCCTTCTGTTTTTTCTGCTTTTCCTCCAGGAACGGCCCATTTTCCATGGTCGTGTTTTTCATTTAGCCCTCTTTGTGAAATTAATATCTTGTCGTCTTTCACAATTAACGCATTAGTAATTATTGAATGAACATATTTAATAAACTTTTTAAAATTATTCTATATAATCAAGTATTTCTCAATAGCCACGTCTTTGAATCCTTTTCTGTTCCAAAAATTAATTGCTTTTTCGTTTGATGTCTCGACCGTAATTTCTACAAAATGAATATTGCTTTCCTTAAACCATTTAAAAATCTCATCGACTAATTTATCTCCCAGTCCCATCCTTCTATTGTTTTCATCTATAAAAATATCAACTATTGAACCTGCCTTCTTGACCCTGAACATTTCTAATCTATCAATCTTAAACGCCAACAAATAGCCGATTATTTTATTGTTTTCTTCTGCAATTAAAATGCAACTATCTGAAGAACAGATGTTTTCCTTTAAAGACTTTGTTAATACATCTTCAACATCCTCACTGGTATCGTAATATGCGTTTAAATTTTTGTGATATATTGCAGACTTATAAGATAAAGTAACGACGTCTTTCAAATCTTCGATTTTAGCTTTTCTTATATTCATAGATATAAAAATTAAAAATAATTATTTACCGCAAACTTAAATTGTTCAACAAACAATTTTTTAAAAAAATATGCACTGTTTTGTTCGTAGAATAATATAATTCCTTTCTTGTAATCGCCTTCGTCTATACTTCTATATGAAATCGGACAAACATTACTTGCTAACAAAACAGCGTTTCCTAATAT